>NZ_JBFAOY010000018.1:0-140639 GCF_040675505.1 Streptomyces sp. NPDC049597 | reverse complement strand
ACGTCCGCGATCCCGTCGAATCCCAGACGGGGCAGTGCACGCTGCACCGCCTGTCCCTGGGGGTCGAGGATCTCGGGCTTGAGCATGACGTCGACCACGACGCGAGCCACGGGCACTCCTCCTGGTAAGGCTGCCTACGTAAATGAGAGTTCAGCGGTTCAACCGGAAGAGGAAAAGTGACGTGATTCACTTTCTCGCGAAGTCCGGTCGCGCCCATTAGGCGGAAGTCCGGGGCCGGAAGTCAAGGCGAAGCGGAAATCTCTCCGGTCGCTTGAAAGTCCTTGAAAGTGGCTGGAGTCGAAGCGGTGACCTGATGGAGTCTTGGTCAGGCACCTCGACACGCCGGGGGTGTCGATGCCTACGACGCAATCTCAACGGGGGAGTCAGCATGTCGTCCGAACCACACGTGGATCCACGGCCGGTGGCCGTCATCGGAGCGGGCCCTTCCGGTCTGGCCTCTCTCAAGAACCTCACTGATCTGAACATTGCCTGCGTGGGATACGAGTCCCACTCCGGAGTGGGCGGAATCTGGGACATCGGAAATCCCCGCAGTTCCGTTTACCAGAACACCCACACCATCACCTCGCGCGAGGTGACGGGATATGCGGACCTCCCCATGGACCGGGGCCTTCCCGCTTATCCGCGTCACGATCAGGTGCGCACCTACCTGCAGCAGTACGCCGAGCGTTTCGACCTGCTGCGGCTGATCCGTTTCGACTCCGACGTCACCGAGGTCGAGCGGCTCCCCGACGGCTGGCGCGTCTCCACCGCAGACGGCCACTCCCAGGAGCACAGCGCCCTGGTCATTGCGAACGGCCACAACTGGCACCCCCATCTGCCGTCCTTCGAGGGGAAGTTCGACGGGGAGATCCTGCACAGCAGGGACTACACCAACCCGGCCGCCCTCGCCGGCAAGCGGGTTCTCGTCGTCGGTGCCGGAAACTCCGGCTGTGACATCGCGGTGGAGGCCGCGGGCGTGAGCGACCATGTCGCCATCAGCATGCGCCGCGGATACTACTTCTTTCCGAAGTTCATCTTCGGAAAGCCCGCCGACCAGGTCTCGGAATCGAGCCAGAACCTGCGTCTCCCGGCGCCCTTGGCGCGTGCCGCCTACCGGACCATGCTGAAGCTGAGCATCGGCAGCCCCGATCAGTTCGGCCTGCCGAAGCCCGACCACGAGCCGCTGGAATCCCCGCCGATCGTGAATTCGCTGCTGCCCTACTACTGTGCGCACGGCCGGGTGAAGGTGCGCAAGGCCCCCGTGCGTTTCGACGGAAAGTTAGTGGAGTTCTCGGACGGTACGTCGGAGGAATTCGACACCATCATCATGGCGACCGGATTCCGGATCCACATTCCGTTCGTCGGTGAGGAACACCTCGACTGGAACAAGGGGCGCCCCGATTTCTATCTGCTGGCCTTCTCGCCCCGCTACGACGACCTCTTCATCGCCGGGATGACCGACGGCACGGGCGGTCATTTCCCCACCGTCGAGCTGCAGTCACGGGTGATCGCCGCCTATCTCGCGGCCCGGCGGCGGGATCCGGAGGCCGCCCGCGGCTTCGACGAGCTCAAGCGCCGCCGGGACGTGGACATCAGCGGCGGCATCAAGTTCCTCGACTCCCCGCGCAATCTCACCCAGTTCGAACTTCTCACCTATCTGCGTGTCCTGCGCGAACACCTGTCGCTGCTCGGGGGCCGGGACACCACGTACGCTCGCCGGCCCTCCCTGCTGGAGCAGGCCGCCGCGCTCTTCCAGGGAGGCCGCAAGTGAACGCCGTCGGCGCGGCGCTGTTGAGCGATGTGCAGAAGGAAGTGCTCGACGAGGTCCTCGTCGGGATTCCGTACAACAGCGCGTCCCAGTTCCACGAGTACTTCGGCACCCGGGCGGCGCCGCCGCGCTTCGGGCTGTCCTGCGCCTGGCAGTCGTTCGCCGCCGGGCGGATGGTGGCCGAGCGGTCCGGGATCGCCGCCGAGTACCTCATCGACGGGCGTCATGTGGCGGCCGTCTACCGCCGGGACGACCACATCGTCGTCCTCGACCCGTACCTGCTGCACGCGGAGCCGCTGCGGCTCGACCGCGCGGCGGCGGTCGACGGCGTGGTCCGGGTGACCGTCGACGCCTACCCGTACCGGGTGCGCGAGGACGGCACACCCGCGCCGGGCCGGGTGCGGGCCACGTGGACGCTCGACGACGACGCCCTTCGCCTGGACTATCTCCGCTTCAGCCCGCGGCGCGGGCACAACGTGGCGTCGAGGGCGTTCGTCCTGCGCCCGCAGTCGCGGCTCGCGACCGTTCCGCCCCCGGCGGACTGGGTGCGTCCGCTGCTGGTCCATCCCGAGCAGCACAGCGTGTCCGTCCGCGTGGTCCACCCGGTGACCCGGCACATGGCGGAGCTGATCCTGCCCCTGGCAGGCCGGCCCGCGGGTGTCGCCGAGGACCGCACCCTCATGATCACGAAGGACAACCAGGGCGCGGTCGCGGCGCACGGCGACGCGCGCTTCCAGCGCGACCTGGAAGTCGTGGCCGACGCGGTCTCCGCGCCCCAGGACGACGTGGTCGCGTTCCTCCTGGAGGCGGCGGCCATCCACCGCGCCGCGGCCCCCGCCGGACTGACCCTGGCCCCCTACTCCATGGAGGACGAATGACCTCCGAAGCCGTGCCGCACGTGCCGCGGCAGACCCGTTCCTACTTCCTCGCCGGCACCATGCAGGGAGCGCGCACCGGCGCGGACCTCACCGACCAGTCCTACCGGCGGCTGCTGACCCGCAGCCTGCGCGACCGGCGTCCCGGCGCGGTGATCCACGACCCCGGTGTGGTGATGGCCGAATGGCTGGCGGCGCATCCCGCCGACGTGCGGGCCGCACACGCCGCGCTCGCGGACCGTCCGGTCCTGCGCCACGCCGAACTCGCCCCGGAGCTACGTGAGTTGACCGACCTGTTCCACCAGCTCACGCGGCTGGCCGCCGCGAGCGACGTGTGCGTGGCCTGGCTGCCCGGCCACGAGCCGAGCATGGGCACCGCCGCCGAGATGCTCTCCGCCTACCGTGCCGGACGCACCGTCGTCTCCATCACGGACATGCGGCAGAACCTCGCGGTCCTGTCCTGCTCGACCGTGATCCTCCCGGACCTGGACGCGTTCACCGACTGGCTCGACTCGGGCGGTGACACCGCAT
The DNA here is from genome assembly GCF_040675505.1 of Streptomyces sp. NPDC049597. Classification (NCBI taxonomy): domain Bacteria; kingdom Bacillati; phylum Actinomycetota; class Actinomycetes; order Kitasatosporales; family Streptomycetaceae; genus Streptomyces; species Streptomyces sp. NPDC049597. The sequence continues at coordinate 137,465 of NZ_JBFAOY010000018.1, read as the reverse complement.
GAGCGTGGACCCGTACGACGTGGACAAGCCCCGCGAGGCCTGCGGCGTCGCGGGCGTCTGGGGGCCGGCCGGCCACCATGCCGCACTGGTACGGGAGATGCTCGTCGCACTGCAGCACCGCGGGCAGGAGAGCGCCGGCATCGCCGTGGGCACGGGCGAGGCCCTCGTCGCCCGGCACGGCGCGGGCACCGTCGCCCAGGCCCTGCCCGGCCTCCAAGGGCTGCCCGAAGGCCCGGTCGCGGTCGGTCACGTCCGCTACGCCACCCACGGCGCGCGGGACGGTCTGGCCGGCGCCCAGCCCGTGGTCCTTGACCGGCCGCCGCTCGCCGTCGCGCACAACGGCACCCTGGTCGACCCGCACAAGGCGCCCGGCGCCGACGCGATCGACCCGGGACTGTGCTCCACCGACAGCGAGCTGCTGGCCCGGCTGCTGCTCGCCGCCCGCACGGCGGACGGCGTCGACACCCCGGCCGCCCTGCACGCGGTGCTGCCCCGGCTCAGGGGCGCGTACGCCCTCGTCCTGTCCGACGGACAGAATCTGTACGGGGTGCGCGACCCGCACGGCTTCCGCCCGCTCGCCCTTGGGCGGCGCGGCGACGCCTGGCTGCTCGCCTCCGAGACCGCCGCGATCACCGCCGTCGGCGGCGAGGTGGTCCGAGAGCTCGAACCGGGCGAGGTGCTGTCCATCGGCGCGCGGGGCACGGCGAGCAGCCGGGTGGAGGTGCCGGACGCGAAGACGGCGGCCTGCCTCTTCGAGTACGTCTACTTCGCCCGGGCCGACTCGACCCTCTCCGGACGCGGCGTCTACCAGGCGCGCTACCGGGCGGGGCAGGCCCTCGCCGACTACGCGCCGGTCCTCGGCTCACCGCGTCCGGTGGTCGTGGCCACTCCGGAGACCGCGCGCGTCGCCGCCGACGGCTACGCCGAGCGCGCCGGCCTGCCCGTCGTCCAGGGCCTGCTGCGGCCCGGAGCCGTCGGCCGCAGCTTCATCGCGGGGGAGGCGTCGGCCCGTGAGAACACGGTGCGCCGCAAGCTCGCCCCGGTCGCGGGCGCGGTGGCCGGGCAGCGGGTGGTGCTGGTGGACGACTCGCTCGTCCGGGGCACCACCATGCGGACCGTGACCGGGCTGCTGCGCGAGGCCGGGGCCGTGGAGGTGCATCTGCGGATCGCCTCCCCGCCGTACCGGTGGCCGTGCTTCTACGGCATCGACACCGGACGTCCGGAGGAACTGCTCGCCGCCCGGCTGCCGATCACGGAGCTGGCCGAGCAACTCGGCTGCGACAGCGTGGCGTTCCTCTCGCTCGACCGGCTCGTCCAGGCCGCCGGTGGCGACCCATCCGGCTACTGCACCGCCTGTCTGACCGGCCGCTATCCCACCGCCGTCCCCGCCGGCGCCTTCCCCGACCCGGCCGGCCTGCCGCAGCCGGGGACCCGAACCGACACCGCCCTTGCGTCCCAGGGCACCGCCGAATGAGGAGAGCTTCAGCAGTGAACACCCCAACCGAGGCGAGCGCGACCCGGTCGCCGGCACCGGCGCACACCGGTCGGGCAGCCCGCACCATCGTCGAAGCACTGCTCGCACGCACCACCGGACCCGACGCGGACCGTCCCGTCGTCACCGCCCTCGACGCCTCCGGGGCACCCGTCGAGAGCCTGACCCCGGTCGAGCTCGACCGGCGCGCCCGAGCGCTGGCCGTGGCGCTGCGCGAGACCGGCGGCGCCGGTGACCGCGTGATCGTGCCCGCCCTGCCCGGACTCGACTTCCACATCGGCTTCCTGGGCTGCCTGTACGCCGGGATGATCGCCGTGCCGGTCCCCGCGTTCCGTACGGCCGCCCGCGCGGGCACCACCACCACCCGCGCCGAACGGCTCTCGGCGATCTGCGGCGACTGCGACCCGTGCGCCGTCCTCGTCTCCACCCAGCAGGAGGCCGACGAGGCGGATGCCGGCCTCCTGCCCGGAGTGCGGTGGGTCGCGGTGCGCCGGCCGGACGCGCCGGAGTCCGCCGGGGCGGCGCTGCCCGACCCGGTGGCGCTCGACCCGGCGACCACGGCGCTGCTCCAGTACACGTCCGGCTCCACCGGCGATCCGCGCGGCGTCGTCGTCGGCCACGGCAATCTCGTCGCCAACCAGGCCGCGATGCGCGACCGCTGCGAGGTGGAGCCCACCACCACCATCGTCAGCTGGCTGCCCTTCTTCCACGACATGGGGCTGTGCACCGCCGTGGTGCTGCCGCTGGTCTCCGGTGCCACGACCGTCACCATGGAGCCGGCCACCTTCGTCCGGGACCCGCGGGTGTGGCTGCGCGCCATCGCCGCCGAGGACGACGTCTTCACCGCCGCGCCGGACTTCGCGTACGACATGTGCGTCAACCGGGTGCCCGAGGACGAGCGCGCCGCCATCGACCTGTCCACCTGGCGGGTCGCGGTGAACGGCTCGGAGCCCGTACGCGCCGCCACCCAGCGCCGGTTCGCCGAGGCGTTCCGGGTGAGCTTCTTCCGCGAGGAGGTCTTCTCACCCGGCTTCGGCCTCGCCGAGTGCACTCTCGCCGTCAGTGTGAGCCCGTCGCTCGTGCCCACGGTGGTCGGGCTCTACGACCGCGACGCGCTGGCCGAGGGCAAGGCGGTGAGGACCACCGTCGACGCGGAGGGCGTCGAACTCGTGGGCTGCGGGCCGGTGGTGGACGACGTCCGCGTCGCCGTCGTCGACCCCAAGACCCGCCATCCGCTCGCCGACCGCGTCGTCGGCGAGATCTGGGTCGACTCGCCCGGCAACTGCGCGGGCTACTGGGGCCGCGACCAGGAGTCCGAGGACGTCTTCGCGGCCCGCGTCGAGGGCGCGGAGCACGACAGGGGCCGCACCTACGTGCGCACGGGCGACCTCGGCTTCGTCGACGACGGCGAGCTGTTCGTCACCGGCCGCATCAAGGACGTCCTGATCATCGGCGGGGAGAACTACTTCCCGCAGGACGCGGAGGCGGTCGCGCTGGACTCCCACCCCGCCTTCGCCCAGCAGCGGGCCGCCGCCTGGCCGCTCGGCGAGGACGACCGGGGCGTGGCCGTCGTCGTCGAGACCACCGTGCGCGATCCCGAGGAACTCGCCGCCGCCGTCCGCGCCGCCGGCATCGCGGTGGCGAAGGTGCTGCCGGCCGCCGTCAGCGTCTACGCCGTGCCCCGCAACAAGGTGCCGCGCACCACGAGCGGCAAGATCCGGCGGCGCGAGTGCGCGCAGCAGGTGAAGTCCGGACAGCTGCAGCCGCTGGCGCAGTGGTCCAGCAGGCGGATGAACGGAGCAGCATGAGCACCGCACAGGAGATCACCCAGGAGCAGGTGATCGAGCGGCTGCGCCACGTGATGGCGGACCTGCTGGAGATGGAAGCCTCCGAGCTCGACCCGGACGTGCCGCTCAGCGCGTTCGGCATCGACTCGATGACAAGTTTCGTCCTGGTCGGCGAGCTGGAGAAGTGGTGCGGTGTCCAGCTGCGCAAGGACGCCTCCCTCGGCCGGCTGACCCTGACGGAAGCGGCCGACGAGGTCGTGGACGAGCTGGCCCGGCAACTCAAGGAGCGATGAACATGGCACTGGACGCATTCGGATTCCTCTTCACCGGACGCGGACTCGACCCCGACCGCGACCGCACCGTGATCGAACGGGACGGGTTCCGGGCCGTGATGGTCGGCATGGCGGACCCGGCCCGCGCACCGCAGGTCGCCGCCGAGCTGGTCGACGACGGCATCCAGCTCATCGAACTGTGCGGAGGCTTCGGCCCCGTGTGGACGGCCAAGGTCATCGAGGCCACCAAGTCCCGCGTGCCGGTCGGCTCGGTCGGCTACGGCCCCGAGTCGATCGACGGCATGGCAGCGCTCTTCCCGCCCCAGGCGGGCTGACCCCCCACAGGGGGTGTCCGGCGGATCGGACACCCCCTGGCCCGCCCCCTGCCGGCCTCCTTCCGCTCCACCCCCCGTAGGCGGGAGGAGGCCCGGCAGCCCCTCGCCAGTTCCGACCCGACGAGATGGATCAGATGAACCGCGCCGAACTCCATGAACTGCGCGTGCTGGCGGCCAGCCGTCCCGCCCTCCCGCTCCTGCTGCACGCGGGCCGGCTGGCCCGGCCCCTGAAGCACGTGCCCCGCATCGGCTGGGTGACCGCCGACGCGGCGACGGCGCGTTCCGTCCTCACCGACCAGAAGCACTTCACCGTCCTCGACCGCGGTGGTGTCGGCCGCCTGTGGGCCCAGCTCCTCGGCGACTGGGTCGACGACCTCTTCGACGGGGAAGGACACCGCGCGCTGCGGGCCGGTACCCGCGAACTCTTCGGCGAGACCAACGCCCGCGCCCTGGTGGACCGCACCATCGGCGCCCGCCTGGCCGAGGCCCGGGCCCTGCTCGCCGTCGGGAGACCGGTGGACGTCGCGGCGCTCGGCCGGGCGGTCGTCGGCCGGATCGTCACGGAACTGCTCCGGGTCCCCGTCACGGGCACCGACGACGCCGCCTACGAGCGGGTCTTCGCCACCGCGCGTGAACTGGCCGCGATCTCCCTCGAAGCCGCCGGGGGAGGCGACCTGACCGAGGCGACCCTCGCCCGCGGCCGGGGCGTCGTCGCCCGGCTCACCGGCCACGTCACCGAGGCGTGGCGCACGGAACCGGCCGACCACCTCATCGGACGCTGCCGCGAAGTGGGCCTCGACGCCGAGCAGACGGCCGGCATGGCCGCGCTCGTCGGCGTGGCCGCCACCGAGACCGCGGCGAGCGCGATCACGAGGACCGTCGCCCTGCTGCACGACACGGGTGAGCAGCACAAGCTCGTGGCGGACCCGGGCCGCGTCCCGGAGGCCGTGCGCGAAGGACTGCGGGTGACGGCACCCGCTCCGGTCATCGGCCGAACCGTACGCAGCGACGTGCGGCTCGCCGGGCGCACGCTGCGCGCCGGCGACCGGATCACGCTGCTCAACTACACCGCCAACAGCCTCACCGGGGGATTCCGGCTCGACCGGCCCGCCGAACCGGCCAACCGCCAGCTGTGGTTCGGCGCCGGCCGCCACCACTGCCTCGGTTCCGCCATCGCCCAGGCGGAGATCGGTCGCACGCTCGAGACGCTGACCGCCGTGGGGCGGCCCTGGCGCATCGTCGAGCGCCGCTACAGCCGCCGCGTGGTCATCCCCTCGTACGACCGGCTGACCGTGACCCTCGTCTGACGGGAGACCCGACTCCATGCCCAGGACCCATGCCCGGCTCGCCGGTGTGGCCGTGCACATGCCCGAGACCGTGCGCACCGCGGCGGAGACCGAGCGCCGTGTGGCCGCCGCAGGCACCGGATTCAGCCCTCCGCCCGGCCTCGTCCGCCGCCTGACCGGCGTCGAACGGCTGCACGTCATGCCCGACGACTGGCAGGCATCCGACCTCGCGGCCGCGGCGGCACGCAAGCTGCTCGCCGAGACGGGGACGGACCCCGAGAGCATAGACCTGCTCGTCTTCGCCGCGGCCAGCCAGGACATGATCGAGCCGGCGACCTCGCACATGGTCGCCGCCCACCTCGGCCTCCGCTGCCCCGTCTTCGACGTGAAGAACGCGTGCAACAGCGTGCTCAACGCCCTGGAGACCGCTCACGCCCTCATCGCCCAGGGCTCCTACCGCCGCATCCTCATCGCCTGCGGCGAGTCGCCCTCGCGCGCGGTGCGCTGGTCGGTCCCCGACCTGCGCACGTACCTGGCGTCGATCCCGGGCTACACCCTCTCCGACGCGGGTGCGGCGCTGCTCGTCGAGCGGTCCGCCGCACCCGGCATCCTCGGCTTCGGTTTCACGGCCGACTCCCGCTGCTGGAACGTCGGCACACTCGCCTCGGGCGGTTCGGCCAACCCGCGCGGCGACGAGCACACCTACTTCCGGCTCGACGGCGTGGGACTGCGCCGGGCGTTCGAGCAGCTGGGCCCCGGGATCCTCGACGAGACCCTGGACCGGCTCGGCGTCGGCTGGCAGGACATGGCGGCGGTCTGCGTCCACCAGGTGTCGAAGCCCTACCTCGACGAACTCACCGGACGGTTCGGCCTGCCCGAGGACAAGATCACCGTCACCGTCACCGAGCACGGCAACGCGGCGTCGGCGAGCCTGCCCCTCCAACTCGTGCGCGCCGTGGAGAGCGGCCGGGCAGGCGTCGGCGACCTGGTCGCACTCGTCGGGCTCGCCGGCGGCATCAGCATGGGAATGAGCGTGATCCGGCTGTGAGGCTCTGGGTGGTCGTGCCCGCGTACAACGAGGCGCCGGGCATCACGGCGACGCTGCGGGCGCTCGCGGCGCAGACCGACCGCGACTTCTCCCTCGTCGTCGTCGACAACGACTCGACGGACGGCACCGCGGACGTCGTACGGTCCTGCGGCTTCCCCGGTGACCTGCACGTCGTGCACGAGACACGCAAGGGCACCGGCGCCGCCGCCGACACCGGAATGCGCTACGCCATCGCCCACGGAGCCACGCATCTGGCCCGCACCGACGCCGACTGCCTGCCCGAGCCGGACTGGACCGCACGCGTCCGTGCGGCCTTCCACGACGGCCTCCAGCTGATCGCCGGCCGGCTGCGGCCCCGCACCGACGAGGCGCCGCTGCCCCCGCTGCGCCGCGCGGCCCTCGTCGCGGCCACCGAAGCGGCCGCGCTCTTCGGACGGTTCAGGCCCGGCAACCGGGGGCCCGGCTACCTCGGCCCCTATGTGATGGCCCCCGGCTGCAACATGGCGATCACGGCGGACCTGTACGTGCGCGCCGGCGGCTTCCCGCGCACCGCCATCGAGGAGCTCCACGAGGACCGGGCCCTGGTCAACGCGGTACGGCTGCTCACCTCCGCGTACGGCGTGCGGCGGGACGTGCGCGTCGCGGGTTCCGCGCGCCGGGTACGGGCCTGGGGTCTGCGCCGCACGCTCGGCTGGTACGCGGACCACCGCTACCGCCCCGAGGTGGTGGACATCCGATGACGACGGCCGCCGTACGCCCCGCCGCCTGGGACCGGTGGGAGCACCGGGTGCAGACCTCCGCCCACCCGGTCGCCTACCGGCTGCTGCGCGCGATCGCGGCCCGCGGCCCGGTCGTGCGGGTGCCGCGCGTCGGCGTGGTCGTGAGCGACGCCGCCCTCGCGCGCCAAGTGCTCTGCGACACCACGCACTTCACCAAGACCGGGCCGGGCTCGCCCGCGGACCTGTGGACCCCGGTGCTCGGCCCCTCGGTCCTCCTCAACATGGAGGGCCCCGACCACGGGGCACTGCGTCGGCGGCTCTCCGGTCTCTTCACACCGGGCTATGTCGCCGCGCTCTGCGAGCGCGTGCTCGCACAGCCCCTCGCGGAGCTGACCCACCGGCTGCGCTCGGGCGAGGAGGTGGACCTCGTCCGCGTCGCGCAGACCTGTGCGGGCGCCGCCATCTGCGAGATCGTCGGCCTGCCGGTGGATCCGCGCCGGTTCGCCACGGCACACGCGGAGGCAGCCGAGGTCACCGGCATGGTCCGGCTGTGGCGCCACTCGATGACCACCCGCCAGGTGGCCCGGGCGCGCGAGGTGCTCGGGCGGCTCACCGCCTCGGCCGTGACGGCCTACCGGCGGGGCGGGGAGGAGACCCTGCCGGGCCGGCTGCGGGAACTGGGCCTGAGCGAGCAGGAGGCCCGTGGCGCCGTCGGCGCCTTTCTGCTCACCGGGACGGAGACGCTGGTCTCCTTCGTCCCGCGACTGGTCGCGATCTGCCACGACACGGGCCGCCTCGACGGGCTCGGGGACGGCACGGCCGACCTCGACCCCGTCGTGGAGGAAGCGCTGCGGATCACCGTGCCGTCACCCGTGATGCTGCGCAGCGTCGCCCGGAGCGCCGAGATCGGCGGCGTGCCGGTGGAGCCCGGCGACCGCGTCGTGGTGGCGACGCTGCTGTGCGCGCGGGCGTACGGCCCCTTCGCCCCCGAGCTGCCGCACCCGCCGGAAGTGCGCCGCCTGTGGTTCGGTGCCGGGCCGCATTTCTGCCTCGGCATGCCGCTCGCCATGGCGCAGATCCGCGCGGTGCTGACCGCCGTCCTCGCCGCCGGACCGACGGATGTCACCGGCCGCCGTACGGCCCGCCGCGTCCTGATCCCCGGGTACGCCCGACTCACCGTCAAGCTTCGGAGCGCGCGTTGACCGAGACCCTGTACGAGCCCGGCCCCAGCACCCGCGGGCCGGGGGACGTCGACCTGCTCACCGCCCTGCTCGACACGGCCGACCGGCGCGGCGCCGCCCCCGCGCTCACCGGCCCCGACGGCCGCACCCTCGGCTATGCGCAGTTCGGCCGCGCGGTGCTGTCCACGGCACAGCGGCTGCGCGCGGCGGGAATGGAGGAGGGCGAGCGGGTCCTGTTCTCCGTGCGCCCCGGACCGGCGGGCGTGGTGCTCGCCCTGGGCGTGATCGCGGCAGGCGGCACCGTGGTCTTCGCCGACCCCGGAGTGGGCCCCGCACTGTTCGCCGCACGCCGTGAACTCGCCGCCCCGCGCTGGGCCGCGGCCGAGTCGCTGCTGTACGCCGCCGCCCGGTACGGCCGTCCGCTGGCGAGGCGCCGCGGACTGCTGCTGCCCCACTACCACCGGCTCGGCCTGCGCCACATCTACGCAGGGCGCCGGCTGCCGGGAGTCCCCGCAGGGGCGCTGTCGGCACGCCGGCTCGCCTCGGGCCCCGCCCCGGCCGTCCGCCCGGAACCGGCCCCCTGCCAGGAGGCGCTCGTCGTCTTCACCTCCGGCACGACCGCCGCCCCCAAGGCCGTGGTGCACACCCGCGGTTCGCTCGGCGCCGGTCTGGCGGGATGCGGACAGGCCCTTGGCATGGGGGAGGGCGACGTCCTGCACACGGACCAGATGATGATGGGCATTCCGGCCCTGGTCGCCGGCGCGCACTGGACCATGCCGCCGTACGGCTTCGCCCCGGCGGCCGCCCCGGCGCGGTTCGCCCGCGGCCTTGCGGGAGCCACCCACGCGTTCTGCGTGCCCGCCGACCTGCCCGCCGTGATCGACGCCGTCGAGCGGGGCGTCGCGGCCGTGCCCGCGTCCCTGCGGCATCTCGTCCTGGGCGGCGCCCCCGTGCTGCCGGGACTGCTGCGCCGTGCCGCCGAGGCGCTGCCGCACGTGAACGTCCTCGCGGTGTACGGGATGACCGAGATCGTGCCGGTCGCCGTGGCGACCGGACGGCAGAAGCTGGCCCACGAGGGGCCGGGCGATCTCCTCGGGACGCCGCTGCCCGGGGTGCGCGTGCGCACCGCGCCGGACGGCGAACTGCTGGTGTCCGGGCCGAATCTGTGCCGCGGCTATCTCGGCGAACCGCCGATGCGCGAACACGCCACCGGAGACCTCGCCGGGCTGGAGGACGGCCGGCTCGTCCTGCGCGGCCGGAAGAAGGACATGCTGATCCGGGGACGTACCAACATCTATCCCGGACTGTACGAGCCGGCCGTCGCCGCCCTGCCCGGCGTCGCCGAGGCCGTCATCGTGGGCGTGCCCGACGACTACGGCGACGAGCGCGTCGTGCTCGCCGTGGTCCCCGCCCCCTCGGCCTCGCCGGACTCCCTTGCCGCGTCGGTCCGTTCACGGCTGCCTTCGCTGATCGACGCGGCCGCCCTGCCCGACGAGGTCGTCGTCCTGGACCGCATCCCGGTCGCCGGCCGCTCCCGCAAACCGGATCGCGCGGCGTTGCGCGCCCGCCTGCGCCCGGCGGGCGACCGCCGGACGGGAGCGGCGCGATGAGGATCGCCGTGACCGGCGCGCGTGGGTTCGTGGGCGGGGCCGTCTGCCGGGCCGCGGCCGAGGCGGGCTGGACCGTCCACGCGCTGACCCGGGCCGACTGGGACCTGTGCGAGGGACCGTTGACGAACGCCCCAGAGGCCGACGCGGTCGTCCACGCGGCCGCGGCCGTCGGCGACTGGGGCGCGCCCGGACCCGTGTGGCGTGCCAATCTCACCGGGACGAGGAACGTGGCCGCGTCCTTTCCCGGGGCGCGGCTGGTCCACATCTCCACCGCCAGCGTGTACGACCCGTTCCGGCCGACCGTGTTCGCCCGCGAGACGGAGGCTCCGGTCCGCCGTTACCTCACGTACTACGCCGCCTCCAAGGCGGCCGCCGAACAAGTCCTGCGCGACCGTCCGGACACCGTCGTGCTGCGCCCGCACGCCGTCTACGGACCGGGCGACCGCACGCTGCTGCCCCGGCTGCTGAGCGCGGTGCGCGGGCGCACCCTGTGGCTGCCGGGCGACGGCACGGCCCTCCAGTCGCTGACCCACATCCGCAACCTGACCACGGCCGCGCTGCTCGCGTGCGACCGCGCCACGGCACCGGGCACCTACAACATCGCGGACGCGGACGCCGTGCCCATCGGGGACGCGCTGCGCGAACTGCTCGCCGCCCGCGGGATTCCGGTGCGCCTGCGCACCGTGCCCGGCACCGTGGCGTCAGCCGCCGCCACGACGGCCGAGACGGTGTGGCGCCTGGCCAAGCGGGCGCAGCCGCCGCGCGTCACCCGTTACGCGATCAGCCATCTCGCCATGGAGCGCACCCTCGCGCTCGACGCGGCACGCCAGGGCCTCGGCTTCCACCCGGAGCCGACGTCCTTCCACGGCGCTCGGTCGTGGTGAACACGTGCGACAACTCCCCGAAAGGCGACCGACCATGCCCACTCGCTTCGGTGCCGGCTACGCAGCGGCGTCCTACAGAACGGCAGGTGTCGACATCGATGCGGGTGACCGCGCTGTCGAGCTGATGAAGGAGTGGGTGAGGAAGACGCAGCGCCCGGAGGTTCTGGGCGGTCTGGGTGGCTTCGCCGGCCTCTTCGACGCCTCGGCCCTGAAGCGTTACGAGCGTCCGCTGCTGGCGTCCGCGACGGACGGTGTGGGGACGAAGGTCGACATCGCCCGCCGGATGGGCGTGTACGACACGATCGGGCACGACCTGGTCGCGATGGTCATGGACGACATCGTGGTGTGCGGTGCCAAGCCGCTGTTCATGACGGACTACATCTGTGTGGGCAAGGTGCATCCGGAGCGGGTGGCCGGGATCGTGAAGGGCATCGCCGAGGGCTGTGTGCTGGCCGGTACGGCGCTGGTCGGCGGTGAGACGGCGGAGCATCCGGGTCTGCTGGGGCCGGACGACTTCGACGTGGCCGGTGCGGGCACGGGTGTGGTGGAGGCGGACCGGCTGCTGGGTGCGGATCGTGTCCGCACGGGTGACGTGGTCGTGGCGATGGCGTCGTCGGGGCTTCACTCCAACGGGTACTCGCTGGTGCGGCATGTGCTGTTCGACCGGGCGGGGATGTCGCTGGAGCAGCGGGTCGAGGAGCTCGGCCGGACGCTGGGCGAGGAACTGCTGGAGCCGACGAGGATCTACTCGCTGGACTGTCTGGCGCTGACGCGGACGACCGAGGTGCATGCGTTCAGTCACATCACCGGCGGGGGGCTTGCGGCGAATCTGGCGCGGGTGATCCCGGAGGGTCTGCACGCGGTGGTGGACCGTTCGACGTGGAGTCCGGGTGCGGTGTTCGACCTGGTCGGCCGGGCCGGTCGGGTGGAGCGGCTGGAGCTGGAGAAGACGCTGAACATGGGTGTCGGCATGATGGCCGTCGTCCCGGCGGAGTCCGTCGAGGCGGCGCTGACCACCCTCGCCGACCGCGGCGTGGACGCCTGGGTCGCGGGCGAGATCATCGAGCGCGGCGACCGCGCCACGGGCGCCGAACTGACCGGCGACCACCCCAGCTGAACAGCACACCAGCCTCACTGGCCCGCCGAGGCCGTCGTCGCCCTCGCCGGGGAGGCGACGACGTGGTGCTGAACACCAGGGGCAACGCCGAAGTGCCCACCCCCTCAGGCGATCCACTTCCTCGGCAACGCCCCGCAGACGCCGTCTCTGCCCGGCAAGCCGGACGTCACCCGCTCGATCCACGCCCTCGGTCCACGCCGTGGAGAGTTCACGAACGGTCAGGGCGGCACGGGCGGCGGCCCGCCGCACTGACGCACACCCGCGGGCACCGAAGCGCGTCGGTGGCCGCGGGCTCACGGCGTGGCCGCCGCGTCTCAGATGTCCCGGAAGATCTCGATCTGCGCCCCCACCGTGTTCAGCCGCTCCGCCAGGTCCTCGTACCCCCGGTTGATGACGTACACGTTCCGCAGCACCGACGTGCCCTCCGCCGCCATCATCGCGAGGAGCACGACCACCGCCGGGCGCAGGGCCGGCGGGCACATCATCTCCGCCGCGCGCCAGCGGGTGGGGCCCTCCACCAGGACCCGGTGCGGGTCGAGCAGCTGGAGCCGGCCGCCCAGGCGATTGAGGTCCGTGAGATAGATCGCACGGTTGTCGTAGACCCAGTCGTGGATCAGCGTCTTGCCCTGCGCCACGGCCGCGATCGCCGCGAAGAACGGCACGTTGTCGATGTTCAGGCCGGGGAACGGCATGGGGTGGATCTTGTCGATCGGCGCCTCCAGCTTGGACGGCCGCACGGTCAGGTCCACCAGCCGGGTGCGCCCGTTGTCCGCCGCGTACTCGCCGGAGCGGTCGTGGTCGAGGCCCATCTCCTCCAGGACCGCCAGCTCGATCTCCAGGAACTCGATGGGCACCCGGCGGATCGTCAGCTCCGACTCGGTCACCACGGCGGCGGCGATCAGGCTCATCGCCTCGACCGGGTCCTCGGAGGGGGAGTAGTCGACGTCCACGTCGATGTTGGGCACGCCGTGCACGGTCAGCGTGGTGGTGCCGACGCCCTCGACCTTGACGCCCAGCGCCTCCAGGAAGAAGCACAGGTCCTGCACCATGTAGTTGGAGGAGGCGTTGCGGATGACGGTCACGCCGTCGTGGCGCGCGGCGGCCAGGAGGGCGTTCTCCGTCACCGTGTCGCCGCGCTCGGTCAGGATGATCGGCCGGTCCGGCGCTGTCGAACGGTCGACCCGCGCGTGGTAGATGCCTTCGGTGGCCGTGATGTCCAGGCCGAAGCGGCGCAGGGCGATCATGTGCGGCTCGATGGTCCGCGTCCCGAGGTCGCAGCCACCGGCGTACGGCAGGCGGAACGTGTCCATCCGGTGCAGCAGGGGCCCGAGGAACATGATGATCGACCGCGTGCGGCGCGCGGCGTCGGCGTCCATGGAGTCCATGTCGAGACCGGCGGGCGGCACGATCTCCAGGTCCATGCCGTCGTTGATCCAACGGGTACGCACGCCGATCGAGTTGAGCACTTCGAGCAGGCGGTAGACCTCTTCGATGCGGGCCACGCGCCGCAGCACGGTCCGCCCCTTGTTCAGCAACGAGCCGCACAGCAGCGCCACGCACGCGTTCTTGCTCGTCTTGACGTCGATGGAACCGGAGAGGCGGCGTCCGCCGACGACGCGCAGATGCATGGGCCCCGCGTAACCGAGCGAGACGATTTCACTGTCGAGCGCCTCACCGATGCGCGCGATCATCTCAAGGCTGATGTTCTGATTGCCGCGCTCGATACGGTTGACGGCGCTCTGGCTGGTGCCGAGCGCTTCGGCAAGCTGACTCTGTGTCCAGCCACGATGCTGACGGGCGTCACGGATGAGCTTGCCGATACGTACGAGGTAGTCGTCTGCCATGGCTGGAGGCTATCTCACATATGAGATGTGATCGTGCGGGGATGGGCTGTTGGAGTGATGTCGCCTCCCTGTGGCGGCGGTTCGCCTGTTGGTGTATGTCCGGGGGGAGTTCATCCCCTTGTGCCCGAAATCTGGCAGAACACACCGCGCATGTCGGCGGAGTCGGCGCCGACGACGAAGAGGGCCGTCGCGCAGGCCGCGGTCCGCGCGGCGGCCCCGCGGCAGCCCGGCCGGGTGGGCAACGCCTGACGGGGCGTCGATTCCTTCCGAGGGGACAGGTCCGGGGGCGGCCCCTCCCGGCCGGGGGCCCGGCCGGAGAGTCTCTCCGGTACGGGTGGGCCGGGGGCCGGTGTACGGCCGGGAGGGTGTCCGGGCATGACCGTGCCGCGGTCATGTACTAGAGTTATCTCGACATCGAGATATCTGCCGAAGGCGTACCGCAAGCCGCCTGTCGGTAAGGGTTACCTAACTAAGCCTTACCTTAGCGGATCGGCGAGCAGCCGTGGCGGCAGCATTGAGGTAGTACGCGCACATTGATGAAGGAGACTGTCGTGTCGGCGAACAGCTTCGACGCCCGCAGCACGCTGCGCGTGGGCGACGAGTCGTACGAGATCTTCAGGCTGGACAAGGTCGAGGGCTCCGCGCGCCTCCCCTACAGCCTCAAGGTCCTCCTGGAGAACCTCCTCCGTACCGAGGACGGCGCGAACATCACCGCCGACCACATCCGGGCGCTCGGCGACTGGGACTCCCAGGCCCAGCCCAGCCAGGAGATCCAGTTCACGCCGGCCCGCGTGATCATGCAGGACTTCACCGGTGTTCCCTGTGTCGTCGACCTCGCCACCATGCGCGAGGCCGTCAAGGAGCTCGGCGGCGACCCGGCGAAGATCAACCCGCTGGCCCCGGCCGAGCTGGTCATCGACCACTCCGTCATCGCCGACAAGTTCGGCACCGCGGACGCCTTCGGCCAGAACGTGGAGCTCGAGTACGGCCGCAACAAGGAGCGCTACCAGTTCCTGCGCTGGGGCCAGACCGCCTTCGACGAGTTCAAGGTCGTCCCGCCCGGCACCGGCATCGTCCACCAGGTGAACATCGAGCACCTGGCCCGCACGGTCATGGTCCGCGGCGGCCAGGCGTACCCCGACACCCTCGTCGGCACCGACTCGCACACCACCATGGTCAACGGCCTCGGTGTGCTCGGCTGGGGCGTCGGCGGCATCGAGGCCGAGGCCGCCATGCTCGGCCAGCCGGTCTCCATGCTCATCCCGCGCGTCGTCGGCTTCAAGCTGACCGGTGAGCTCAAGCCCGGCACCACCGCCACCGACCTGGTCCTCACGATCACCGAGATGCTGCGCAAGCACGGCGTCGTCGGCAAGTTCGTCGAGTTCTACGGCGAGGGCGTCGCCGCCACCTCCCTCGCCAACCGCGCCACCATCGGCAACATGTCGCCGGAGTTCGGCTCCACCGCCGCGATCTTCCCGATCGACGGCGAGACGCTGAACTACCTCAAGCTCACCGGCCGCTCCGAGCAGCAGGTCGCGCTCGTCGAGGCGTACGCCAAGGAGCAGGGCCTCTGGCTCGACCCGGCCGCCGAGCCCGACTTCTCCGAGAAGCTGGAGCTCGACCTCTCCACGGTCGTCCCCTCCATCGCCGGCCCGAAGCGCCCGCAGGACCGCATCGTCCTCGCGAACGCCGCCGAGCAGTTCAAGCAGGACGTCCGCAACTACGTCGACAGCGTGGACGAGGCGGGCCAGGAGTCCTTCCCGGCCTCCGACGCCCCGGCCGTGGCCCCCAACGGCGCCCCGTCCAACCCGGTCACCGTCACCGCCCCCGACGGCTCGACGTACCAGCTGGACCACGGCGCCGTCACCGTCGCCGCGATCACCTCCTGCACCAACACCTCGAACCCGTACGTCATGGTCGCCGCCGCGCTGGTGGCCAAGAAGGCGGTCGAGAAGGGCCTGACCCGCAAGCCGTGGGTCAAGACCACCCTCGCCCCGGGCTCCAAGGTCGTCACCGACTACTTCGACAAGGCGGGCCTGACCCCCTACCTCGACAAGGTCGGCTTCAACCTCGTCGGCTACGGCTGCACCACCTGCATCGGCAACTCCGGCCCGCTGCCGGAGGAGGTCTCCAAGGCGGTCAACGACCACGACCTCGCGGTCACCTCGGTGCTGTCCGGCAACCGCAACTTCGAGGGCCGGATCAACCCCGACGTCAAGATGAACTACCTCGCCTCCCCGCCGCTGGTCGTCGCGTACGCCATCGCCGGTTCGATGAAGGTGGACATCACCAAGGACGCGCTCGGCACCGACACCGAGGGCAAGCCGGTCTACCTCGCCGACATCTGGCCGACCGAGGCCGAGGTCAACGACGTCGTCGCCAACGCCATCGGCGAGGACATGTTCTCCAAGTCCTACTCCGACGTCTTCGCGGGCGACGCCCAGTGGCAGGCGCTGCCGATCCCGACCGGCAACACCTTCGAGTGGGACCCGCAGTCCACCTACGTGCGCAAGCCCCCGTACTTCGAGGGCATGACGATGGAGACCACCCCGGTCTCCGACATCGCCGGCGCGCGCGTCCTCGCCAAGCTCGGCGACTCGGTCACCACCGACCACATCTCCCCGGCCGGCGCCATCAAGGCCGACACCCCGGCCGGCAAGTACCTCACGGAGCACGGCGTCGAGCGCCGCGACTTCAACAGCTACGGCTCGCGCCGCGGCAACCACGAGGTCATGATCCGCGGTACGTTCGCCAACATCCGCCTGCGCAACCAGATCGCGCCGGGCACCGAGGGCGGCTTCACCCGCGACTTCACGCAGGACGGCGGTCCGGTGTCGTTCATCTACGACGCCTCGCAGAACTACCAGGCCGCCGGCATCCCGCTGGTGATCCTGGCGGGCAAGGAGTACGGCTCCGGCTCGTCCCGTGACTGGGCCGCCAAGGGCACCGCGCTCCTCGGCGTCAAGGCCGTCGTCGCCGAGTCCTACGAGCGCATCCACCGCTCGAACCTCATCGGCATGGGCGTTCTGCCGCTCCAGTTCCCGGAGGGCGCCTCGGCCGAGTCCCTCGGTCTGACCGGTGAGGAGACCTTCTCCATCTCCGGCGTCACCGAGCTGAACAACGGCACCACGCCGCGCACGGTCAAGGTCACCACCGACACCGGTGTCGAGTTCGACGCGGTCGTCCGCATCGACACCCCCGGTGAGGCGGACTACTACCGCAACGGCGGCATCATGCAGTACGTGCTGCGCAACCTCATTCGTGGCTGAGCACAGCCGCGGCTGACGGACCAGGCACGAAGCAAAAGGGCCGCACTCCCGGCAACGGGAGTGCGGCCCTTCGCGTGACGGATCAGAACATCAGCCGGTACGTGTTCCAGCCGGAGGAGCCGATCTTGACGCGAGGCTTGAACGGGGACGTGGCGCTGCCGGTGCCCTTGTACAGGTACAGCGCACCCGCGGTGTCGCGTGCGATCAGGTCCGTCGTGCCGTCGAGGTCGATGTCGCCGACGGAGACGAGGTTGTTGAACATGTTCCAACCGGTACCGATCTTGGTACGCGCGCTGAACGGGGCGGTGCGGCTGCCGGTGCCCTTGTAGAGCCACAGCGTGCCGCCACCGTCGCGGGCCACGATGTCGGCCTTGCCGTCACCGGTCAGGTCGCCCTTGCCGGTGATCTGGTTGTAGATGCCCCAGCCGGTGCCGACCTTGGAACGGCCGGTCAGCGTGCCGTTGCCGTAGCCCAGGTAGAGCCACAGGGTCCCGCTGCCGTCACGGGCGAGCAGGTCGTCGGCGCCCGCGCCGGCGAGGTTGCCCGTGGAGAGCACCTTGTTGTAGATGCCCCAGCCGGTGCCGACGGTCACCGGGTCCTCACCCCAGAAGAGGTGGTGCAGGATGCCGGAGCTCTCGACCACCCAGATGCCGTCGGCCGAGCCGTCCGCGTCGTGGTCGGTCTGCGTCATGTGCTTGCTGGTTCCCCAGCCGTAACCGACGAGCTCCCGGCTGTCGAGGCCGCCGGAACCGTTCGGCGCGTAACCGTACATGTCGCCCGCGCTGTTGATGCCGTACAGGGCGTTGACCGGGGCGTCGGCGGCCGCGGCCTGGGTGCCGAAGGTGTTCCCGCCCGTGGCGGGCGCCTGGGCGTCGGCGGCCGCGGAGGGCGCCGGGTCCGCGGCGGACGCCGATCCGGCGGCCACCCCGGTGACGAGCAGTGCCGCGGCGGTCGCCGCGGCAACGAGGCGGGCACGCGCCCGGCCGCGCTTGGGGCCAGAGAGTTCGGCCACGTAAGTCTCCATGAGAGTGTCTCGATGACGTGGCCCGCCCCGCTCGACGGGGCAGGCCACAGATTCACCGTGATCCTTTCATGAGACCTTCACAGGCTCACCGGGTTTTCGTGTAGCGGAATCGCTACAACCGCTCACCGAGCCCCGCTGTTTCAGCCGAGCAGCTCCACCTCCGCGAGCGTGCCCTGTTCCGCGAGGACCAGCCGGTAGTGCGCGTACGCCCCCGGCTTCCCGACCGTGAACACCCGCGTCTGCCGGTCCCAGCCGAACGACTCGCCCGACCGCTGGTCCAGGTCCGTCCACGACCGGCCGTCGGCCGAACCCTGAAGGACCCAGCCCGCGGGCGCCTTGTCCTTCGCCGCCGACGTCAGCGTGTACTGCACCGCCCGGGTTCCCGGCGCCACCGGCAGGTCGACGGACGTGGAAGCCGCCGACGTGCGCGAGGTGTTGTCGAGGAGCGGGCCGCCGGCCCTGGTCAGGTCGTGCCGCGGGGCGGGGACCTTGTCGTCCTTGGTGAGGGAGACGGGCGCGGCGTCCTTGCCGGTGCCCCACGTGGACGGCTCGGCGCCCATCGCGAACTCCAGCGTGCCGCCCTCGGCGATCACCTCGTGCGGCAGCGAGGTGGAGTTCCACTTCTCGCCGTTGACCTTCAGACCCTGCACGTAGATGTTCCGCGCGCTGTTCCTCGGGGCCTTCACGACCACTTCGCGCCCGTTGTCGAGGTGCACGGTCGCCTTCGTGAACAGGGGGGAGCCGATGGTGTACTCCCCGCTTCCCATCACCAGCGGATAGAACCCGAGGGCGGAGAACAGGTACCAGGCGGACTGCTCGCCGTTGTCCTCGTCGCCGTGGTAGCCCTGGCCGATCTCGCTGCCCGTGTAGAGGCGCGACAGCACCTCGCGCACCTTCTCCTGCGTCTTCCACGGCTGGGACGCCGCGTTGTACATGTAGGTGACGTGGTGGGCGACCTGGTTCGAATGGCCGTACATGCCCATCCGCACGTCGCGCGCCTCGGTCATCTCGTGGATGACGGAGCCGTACGAGCCGACGAACTCCGGCGACGCCGTCTCGGGCGTGGCGAAGTAGGTGTCGAGCTTCTTGCCGAGGGCCGAGCGGCCGCCGTAGAGGTTGGCGAGACCGCGCGAGTCCTGGGGCGCGGTGAAGGCGTAGCCCCAGCCGTTGGTCTCCGTGTAGTCGTAGCCCCACACCCGCGGGTCGTACTGGCCCGAGGGGACCCGCCAGTCGCCCTCGAGGTCGCGGCCCTGGAAGAAGCCGGCCTCGGAGTCGAAGAGCGTGACGTAGTTGCGCGCGCGGTTCAGGAAGTACTGCGACTCCTCCCGGTAGCGCGCCTTCTTCGTCTTCTCGTACAGCGCCTCGCCCATCTCCGCGAGCCCGTAGTCGTTGAGGTAGCCCTCCAGCGACCAGGACAGGCCCTCGTGGGTCTCGGTGGAGGCGTAGCCGAGGAACGGCGAGGTCTCCATGCCCTTGCGGCCCACGCCCGACGACGGCGGGACCACGGTCGCGTTCTTCAGCGCGGCCTCGTACGCCGCCTCCGCGTCGAAGTCCACGCCCTTGACGTAGGCGTCGGCGAAGGCCACGTCCGAACTGGTGCCGGTCATCAGGTCCGCGTAGCCCGGGGAGGACCACCGGGAGATCCAGCCGCCGTCCTTGTACTGCTGGACGAAGCCGTCCACCAGCTCGCCCGCCTTCTTCGGCGTCAGGAAGGCGTACGCGGGCCACGTCGTGCGGTAGGTGTCCCAGAAGCCGTTGTTGACGTACACCTTGCCGTCGACGATCTTCGCGCCGGTCCGGGTCGGGGTGTCGGGACCGGGCATCGGCGAGAAGGGGCTCGCGTACTGGTACCGGGGCTTCTGCCTGGTGCCGGTGTTCTCGAAGCCCGAGTTCGGGTACAGGTACAGCCGGTACAGGCTGGAGTAGAGCGTGGTCAGCTGGTCGTGCGTGGCGCCTTCGACCTCGACCCTGCCCAGCAGGTCGTCCCACGCCTCCCGCGCCTTGCCGCGGACGCGCTCGAATCCGGTGCCCGCCGGGATCTCGTCGGCGAGGTTCTTCTTCGCCTGGGCCACGCTGATCAGCGAGGTGGCGATGCGCAGGGTCACCGTGCGGTCGTCGCCCGCGTCGAAGCGGAGCCTGCCGCTGACGCCGTCGGCCGCCGAGTCGGTGACCGGCGCGTCGAAGACACCGTGGACGAACAGCCGCGTGGCGCCCGTGGACAGACCGCTCTTGACGTCGGAGAAGCCGGTGAAGGACCGGTTCGCCGGATCGAGGGTGAGACCGCCCTGCTTGGTCACGTTGTCGAAGATCACGCTCGCGTCGTCACCGGGGAAGGTGAACCGCATCATCGCCGCGTGGTCGGTCGGCGTCATCTCGGCCTTGAGGCCGTTCTCGAACGTCACGCCGTAGTAGTGCGGGCGCGCGGTCTCGTTCTCGTGCCGGAAGGGCAGCGCCCGGCCGGTGCGCGAGGTGTCCGGCGTGCCGGCCGCGGCGGACGGCATCACCTGGAACGTCTGGCGGTCGCCCATCCACGGGCTCGGCTCGTGGCTGGTGCTGAACGCCTGCACGGTCGGCAGGTTGTCCGCGTTGTTGCCGCGCGCGTACTCGTAGAGCCAGCTCTGGGAGCCCGCGTTGGTGACCGGTGTCCAGAAGTTGAAGCCGTGCGGGACCGCGGTGGCGGGGAAGGTGTTGCCGCGGGAGAAGGCACCGCTGGAGTTGGTGCCGCGCGTCGTGGAGGCGTAGTCGGACAGGTGCTCCAGCCGCTTCTCGGGCGCCTTGGGCCTGATCGTGACGTCGTCGATCCACCCCTGGAACTTCGCCGGACCCTTGGGGGAGTCGTACGCCACCAGGACGCGGTCGACGGTCTTGCCGGCCGCGACCGTGCCGATGCCGGAGGCGACGGCGTTCCACTGGTTGACGTACAGCCGCTTGGCGGCGCCCTGGCCCTGGGGGGTCAGCAGCCCGCCGTGGGAGTCGACGGCCTTCAGCTCGCTCAGGTAGGTGCCGTCGGTGAAGGCGAGGTCGACGGCCACGTTCGTGGCGGGGTAGCCGAGGTCCGTCTCCGCCATGGCCGGAAAGACCTTGTACGACAGCTCGGTGTCGCGCCGCACGGCGATGTCGACGTCGAAGACCTTGTTGTACGAGTAGGCGCGGCCGTCCGGCGTGTGGGTGCCCGCGTACCGCAGCGCCCGCTTGCCGGTGAAGCCGGCCCCGGCCTTGGCGGTGGGGGATCCGCTGGGACCGCGGTCGACCTGGGTGCGCATGTCCTCCGGAACGGGGGTGCTCGTGTCGCCGTTGGAGAACTGGACGTCGGCGAGCTGGGTGATGCCGGACGCGCCGTTGTTCCTCGTGATCTCCAGGCGGTAGTGCGCGTACGCCGTCACCTCGGACGGCGAGCCGATGTCGTACGTCTTCGTCTCGAAGCGCTTGGCGAAGGTCTCACCGGCGCGCGTGTCGAGGACGGTCCACGTCTTTCCGTCGGCCGAACCCTTGAGCGTCCAGTCCCTGGGGTCGCGCTCGGCGAAGTCGTTGGCGGACGTCAGCGCGTAGGTGGCGACCTTGACCGGCTCGTCGGTGTCGAACTCGACCCAGCCCGTGGGCTCGAAGGTGAGCCATTTGCTGCCCGGCAGGAGGTCGACGAGGTTTTCCTTCGTCTCGCCGGCGCCGGTGTTCTCGCCGCTGGCGCGCAGGTCGATCACCTTGTCGGTGACATTGCCCGGTATTCCGCTCGAGAATCCGCCGTCGACACCCGACGACCGCTTCTTTCCGTCGGTGCCGACTTCGACGGTATTACGCCAATTGGGCTGTTTTTCATCCGCTTCGAAGGACGACGCGAATTCCCGGTCCGCGGCGGGGGATTGTCCGGGGTGCGCGGGAAGGGCGACGGCGGCGGAAGGGGCCGTCAACATCAGGAGTGAGGCGCTCACCGCGAGGGTGGCCGCGTGGACTGGTCTCTGCCGGGGTCGGAGTCTGGGCTGCATCCCGGGTCATTCCTCCAGGGGAAAGGCGCGTTGGACAACGTTGTCAGGCGCGAGGCGCAGGATCCAGTAGGGAGCCGAGCTTCCTTCGGTGTCAAGGGTGTTGGCGATGCGCGCGGGTCGGAATATGGTGTTCCGCGAAGATTGCCGCGGTCACCGGAGCGGGCAGGAGTCCTATGTATCCGCGAGGTCTCAACTCGGGAAAGACTGCCGTCCAACCTTGCACTCGATCTTGCTCACGTGGCGGGAAGTGGACTATACCTGTCGGCGTCCGCATAGCAGTTACAGGTTGCGGGCAGGGGGGACGACAGGCGGTCGGGGCCACGCGGACCGGCGGCCGTGGAAAAGGTCCGTTCCCGCTGCCGGCCGGTGCACGACCCGAGCTTCACTGGGTTTCCCTTCGGGAAAACACAGCAACCGTCCGCGGTAACGGGGCCCTTCGCCTGAGGCGAGCAGTACGGGCGACCGGTACACCGCCTGAGTCCTGGAGAAGGCGAGGACTTGAGCATGGGATCCACCTCCGCCCACGACAACAATGAGGGCCTCAGCCGTCGAGATCTGATCAAGCGGTCGGCCGCACTCGGTCTGATTGCCGTCCCGACGATGAGTTTCCTGTCCGCGTGCGCCAGCAGCGGCAGCGGTGACGACCAGGAGAAGCAGAAGGGCGAGGTGACGAAGGACAATCCGTTCGGCGTCGCCAAGGGCGGCACGCTGGACGTCGTCATCTTCAAGGGCGGCTTCGGCGACCAGTACGCCATCGAGTGGGAGAAGCTGTACAAGGCCAAGTACGGGCCGAAGATCAGCCACCTGGGCACGCAGGAGATCACCGGCAAGCTCCAGCCGCGCTTCAACGCGGGCAACCCGCCGGACGTGGTCGACGACTCCGGCGCCCAGCAGATCAAGCTCGACGTGCTGCACAAGAACGGTCAGCTCGCCGACCTCACCGAGCTCCTCGAGGCGCCGTCCGTCGACGACCCGAGCAAGAAGGTCAAGGACGTCCTGATCCCGGGCACCGCCGACAAGGGCTTCATCGGCGGCAAGATGCACGCGCTCAACTACGTCTACACGGTCTGGGGCGTGTGGTACTCCGGCAAGCTCTTCAAGGAGAAGGGCTGGGAGGTCCCGAAGACGTGGGACGCCTTCCTGGGGATCATGCAGGAGGCCAAGAAGGACGGCATCGGCGGTCTCGCCCACCAGGGCAAGCACCCCTACTACATCAACGTCATGATCATGGACCTGATCGCCAAGACCGGCGGTCTGGACGCCATGAAGGCCATCGACAACCTCGACCCCAAGGCCTTCGTCGGCAGCGACGTGGCCAAGCAGTCCATCGAGGCGATCTACGAGATCGTCGACAAGGGCCTGCTCATGCCCGGCACCAACTCCCTTGACCACATCGAGTCGCAGACCGCGTGGAACGAGGGCAAGGCCGTCTTCATCCCCTCCGGCTCCTGGCTGGAGAACGAGCAGCTGAAGCAGACCCCGGCGGACTTCGACATGAAGTTCCTGCCCATGCCGCTGCTGCCGGACAGCAAGCTGCCCTTCGAGGCCATCCGGGCCGGTGCGGGTGAGCCCTTCATCGTCCCGGAGAAGGCCAGGAACAAGGCCGGCGGCCTGGAGTTCCTCCGGATGATGCTGTCGAAGGAGTGGTCGACGAAGTTCGCCCAGGTGGCCAACTCGCTGACGATCCTTCAGGACGGTGTCGACAAGAGCGTGACGCTGCGCCCCGGCACCAAGTCGGCCGTCGAGGCCGTCGACGCCTGTCCGGTCGACCAGCGCTTCGACTACTTCTACACCACCTGGTACAGCGAGATGGACGAGTCCATCCGCACCGCCTCCGCCGAGCTCATGGCCAAGCGCATCCAGCCGAACGAATGGCTCAAGCGGGCGCAGGCCGCGGTCGACAAGGCGGCCAAGGACCCGGCGAGCAAGAACAACAAGCGTCAGTAGCCGAGGCCGGGAAACCAGGGGCAGGGTGCCATGCAACAGGGAAAGTACCGGTTCGTCACCGGATTTCTGATCGTTCCGGTCGTGCTGTACGCGGTCTTCATGATCTGGCCGTATCTGCAGACCTTCGGATACTCCTTCACGAACTGGCAGGGCCAGTCGCAGGAGATGAGCTTCGTCGGACTCGACAACTACACCGCGCTGTTCTCCGACGAGGTGTTCCTGAAGGCCCTGTGGCACAACATCCTGCTCCTGGTCTTCCTGCCGATCGCGACCATCCTGCTCGCCCTCTTCTTCGCCTTCATGGTGAACGTGGGCGGGCGGGGTGGCTCCGGCGGGATCCGCGGAGTGAGGGGATCGGGCCTCTACAAGATCCTTTTCTTCGTTCCGCACGTGCTCTCGATCGCCATCCTCGCCGTGCTCTGGCGGGCGATCTACCGCGGCGACGTCGCCGGCCTGATCAACGGCATCTTCCTCAAGCTGGGCCTGTCCGACCCCGCGCACCCGATCGAGTGGCTCAACGACCCCGACCTCGTGCTGTGGTGCGTGGCCTTCGTGCTGCTGTGGTGGGGCGTCGGCTTCTACCTCGTACTGTTCTCCGCCGCGATGCAGTCGGTGCCGAAGGAGATCTACGAGGCCGCGCTGCTGGACGGCGCGAGCCGGACCCAGTCCTTCTTCCGGGTCACGCTGCCCCTGCTGTGGGACACCGTGCAGACGGCCTGGGTGTACCTCGCGATCCTCGCCATGGACTGCTTCGCCCTCATCTCGGTCATGACACCGGGCAACAGCTACGGCGGCGGCCCCGACCACAACAGCGAGGTCATGGCGACCTACCTGATGCGCAACTTCCTCTCCTTCGGAAAGAGCGGTTACGCCTGCGCCATGGGCGTCGTCATCCTCGTCCTCACGCTGATCCTGTCCCTCGTCACGCTGCGGGTCAGCCGCCGCGAGCGCATCGAATACTGAGCGGGGAACACGCCATGTCGAACACCCGGTTGATCACCGGCGTCGAGAAGGACGCCGTGCCCGGCCCGCGCGGCTCGCAGAACGGTGTGGACGGCCGCACCGGATCCGCCGGCGGCGACGGCGAGGGCAGGGTCCTCAACGTCTTCTCGCACGGCTTCCTCATCCTGTGGGCCGTGATGATCGTGCTGCCGCTGTTCTGGCTGCTGATCGGTTCCTTCAAGACCGACACGGAGATCGGCGCCAGCGCCTGGTCGTGGCCGTCGAACTGGAACTTCGACGCCTTCGGCCGCGCCTGGGAGAAGGGGATCGGCGACTACTTCGCCAACACCCTGATCGTGCTCGCCTTCTCCATCCCGCTGACGATGCTGCTCGGCGCGATGGCGGCGTACGTGCTCGCCCGCTACGACTTCCCGGGCAACCGCTTCTTCTACTACTTCTTCGTCGCCGGTGCGATGTTCCCGGTCTACCTGGGCCTGGTGCCGCTGTACTTCCTCGTCGACATGCTCGGCATGCTCAACACGTACCAGGGCCTGATCCTGGTCTACGTCGCCTACTCGCTGCCGTTCACCGTCTTCTTCATGCACGCGTTCTTCCGGACGCTGCCGACGGCCATCCACGAGGCCGCGGTCATCGACGGCGCCTCCCACACGCGGATCTTCTTCCAGGTCATGGTCCCGATGGCGAAGCCGGGCCTGCTCAGCGTCGGGATCTTCAACGTGCTCGGCCAGTGGAACCAGTACATCCTGCCCATGACCCTGATGCAGCAGCAGAGCGGCTTCGACGAGGACCGTTCGGTGCTCACCCAGGGCCTGGTGCTGCTGAACCAGCAGCAGGGCTACGAGGGCGACCTGCCGGTGATCTTCGCGGGCATGACGATCGCCATGCTTCCCGTGATCGTCGTCTACCTGTCCTTCCAGCGGCAGGTCCAGTCCGGTCTCACCGCGGGCACGCTCAAGTAACGAATAGGCTCCACCGCCCACCGCGGCGCACGCCCGGGCCCCGTTCGACGCCCCGTCGAACGGGGCCCGGGCGTTGGTGCGCCCTGGTGCCGGGGCCCTGTGGCCCTTGCTCAAGGTCTTGACGCGAAAGGGCCCCGAGAGTTGAGCTTAGAGTTCACAAGTTGGAGAGACGTCGGGGTCCCCTCGCGGAGCCCCGGCCGGGGGCGGTCGTCGCACCGCCCACCGGGGGCAGGAGTGGATGGGTCAATGGAGACTCCGGGATCGCAGACGTCACTGCACCGGGCCAACCTCGAGCGGGTCGTGCGCGCGGTGCGCATGGCCGGCTCGCTCACGCAGGCGGAGATCGCCAGGAGCACCGGCCTCTCCGCGGCCACGGTCTCCAACATCGTCCGTGAGCTCAAGGACGGCGGCACGGTCGAGGTGACGCCCACGTCGGCGGGCGGCAGACGCGCCCGCAGCGTCTCCCTCAGCGGCGACGCGGGCATCGTGATCGGGGTCGACTTCGGCCACACCCACCTGCGTGTCGCGGTCGGCAACCTCGCCCACCAGGTGCTGGCGGAGGAGGCCGAGCCGCTGGACGTGGACGCGTCGTCGGCCGAGGGCTTCGACCGGGCCGAGACACTGGTCAACCGGCTCGTCGAGGCCACCGGCATCGGCCCCGGAAAGATCATCGGCGTCGGTCTCGGCGTGCCCGGCCCCATCGACGTGGAGTCCGGCACGCTCGGCTCCACGGCCATCCTGCCGGGCTGGACCGGCATCAACCCCAGCGACGAGCTCTCCGGGCGCCTGGGCGTCCCGGTCTACGTCGACAACGACGCCAACCTCGGCGCGCTCGGCGAGCTGGTGTGGGGCAGCGGTCGCGGGGTCAAGGACCTCGCCTACATCAAGGTGGCCAGCGGTGTGGGCGCCGGGCTGGTCATAGACGGCCAGATCTACCGCGGGCCCGGCGGCACCGCGGGCGAGATCGGGCACATCACGCTCGACGAGTCGGGTCCGGTGTGCCGCTGCGGCAACCGGGGCTGCCTGGAGACCTTCGCGGCCGCCCGGTACGTGCTGCCGCTGCTGCAGCCGAGCCACGGCGACGGGCTGACCATGGAGAAGGTGGTGCGGCTCGCCCGCGAGGGAGACCCCGGCTGCCGGCGCGTGGTGGCTGACGTGGGCCGCCACATCGGCAGCGGCGTGGCGAACCTGTGCAACCTGCTGAACCCGAGCCGGGTGGTGCTGGGCGGCGATCTGGCGGAGGCTGGAGAGTTGGTACTGGGACCCATCCGCGAGTCCGTCTCCCGCTACGCGATCCCCAGCGCGGCGCGGCAGCTCTCGGTGGCGCCGGGAGCGCTCGGCGGACGCGCCGAGGTCCTGGGAGCCCTCGCCCTCGTGCTCAGCGAAATGGGTGATTCGACCCTTCTGGAGAGCGCGTTGCCCACCAGGACTCCTGCCTTCACTTAGATAACGGATGGCACCGTTGTCATCTCGTTAAGGATTTACTCCTTGACGCTGGCGGCGGGGCCGAGTTGACTTCCAGCCACCTCGGCCGCAGCGACGCGGCCTCGTCAGGGAGGTTTACATCGTGAACGCACATCTGCGTCGTGCCGCTATCGCTGCCGCTGCCACCGCAATGGCCGTCTCGCTCGCCGCCTGCGGCCAGGCGGGGGAGTCGGGCGACGCCGCCGACGAGACCGGCGCGAAGAAGGGCGACGACCTCACCATCGGCCTGCTCCTGCCGGAGAACCAGACCGCCCGTTACGAGAAGTTCGACAAGCCGCTCATCGAGAAGAAGATCAGCGAGCTCACGGGCGGCAAGGCCAAGGTCGTCTACGCCAACGCCAAGCAGGACGCCACGCTGCAGACGCAGCAGGTCGACACCATGATCACGAACAAGGTCGACGCCCTGATCGTGGACGCCGTCGACTCGAAGGCCATCGCCGGCAGCGTCAAGAAGGCCAAGGACGCCGACATCCCGGTCGTCGCCTTCGACCGCCTGGCCGAGGGCCCGATCGACGCCTACACCTCGTTCGACAACGAAGAGGTCGGCCACGTCCAGGGCAAGGCCCTGCTGGAGGCCCTCGGCGACAAGGCCAAGGACGGCCAGATCGTCATGATGAACGGCGCCATCACGGACCCGAACGCCGCGCTGTTCAAGAAGGGCGCCCACGCCGAGCTCGACGGCAAGGTGAACATCGGCAAGGAGTACGACACCAAGGAGTGGAAGCCGGAGAACGCCAACGCCAACATGGAGGCCGCGATCTCGGCCCTCGGCAAGGACAAGATCATCGGCGTCTACTCCGCGAACGACGGCATGGCGGGCGGCATCATCACCGCCCTCAAGGCCGGCGGCTTCACCAAGCTTCCGCCGGTCACCGGCCAGGACGCGGAGCTCGCCGGTGTGCAGCGGATCGTCGCGGGCGAGCAGTTCATGAGCGTCTACAAGCCGTACGCGCCGGAGGCCGCCGCCGCGGCCGAGATGGCCGTGGCGCTCGCCAAGGGCGAGTCGCTCGACGCGATCGCCAAGGAGAAGGTGGACAGCCCGACCAACAAGGGCATCCCGGCGGTGCTCGTCCCGGTCGTCTCGCTGACCAAGGACAACATCAACGACACCGTGATCAAGGACGGCGTCTACACCGTCCAGGAGATCTGCACCCCGAAGTTCAAGGCCGCGTGTGACCAGCTCGGCCTGAAGTAAGGCCGCACGCCGGAGCACCGGTCCCCGGAGCTGCGGCCTCTGCCCGAGGGACGGTCCCGTCCCTGCAGAAACCTTCCGGTGCCCCCTCCCGCCATTCATCCCCCGCTGCGGGAGGGGCACCGGTCGGAACACTCGCACATATCTGCTCTGCTCAGCCTCCGCGCCGCCTACCCCGTGGCGCGGCATCCCCGCCGGTCAGGCGGCGAAGGAGATGGTTCACGTGTCCGCTACGCCCGTGTTGGCGTTGCGCGGGGTCTCCAAGCGGTTCGGTGCCGTCCAGGCGCTCACCGACGTAGAGCTCGAGATCCACGCCGGTGAGGTGGTCGCCCTGGTCGGCGACAACGGCGCCGGAAAGTCCACGCTGGTCAAGACGATCGCCGGCGTGCATCCCATCGATGAAGGCGTCATCGAGTGGGAGGGCAGGGGCGTGTCGATCAACCGCCCCCACGACGCCCAGAACCTCGGCATCGCCACGGTCTACCAGGACCTCGCGCTGTGCGACAACATCGACGTCGTCGGCAACCTCTACCTCGGCCGTGAGCTCCGCAAGCGCGGTGTGCTCGACGAGGTCGAAATGGAGCGCCGCGCCCTCGAACTGCTGAAGACGCTGTCGATCCGCATCCCCAGCGTCCGCATCCCGATCGCCTCGCTGTCCGGCGGTCAGCGCCAGACCGTGGCCATCGCGCGGTCGATGCTCGGCGAGCCCAAGCTCGTCATCCTCGACGAGCCCACCGCCGCCCTGGGCGTCGAGCAGACCGCACAGGTGCTCGACCTCGTGGAGCGGCTGCGGGAACGCGGCCACGCCGTGATCCTGATCAGCCACAACATGGCCGACGTCAAGGCGGTCGCCGACAAGGTCGCCGTGCTCCGGCTCGGCCGGAACAACGGCGTCTTCGAGGTCAAGTCGACCTCCCAGGAAGACATCATCTCCGCCATCACCGGCGCCACGGACAACGCCGTGACCCGCCGTGCGGCGCGCAACGCGGAGGTTCAGAAGTGAGCACCGAGAAGACCTCCACCCCCGTAGAGGCGCCCGTCGTCAACCCGGACGCGGCGCACGACGCGGTCACCGCGGTCGACCCCCGCCTCCTGGTGCGCGAGCAGGGCCTCAAGGGCTACGTCTCCGAGTTCCGGCGGAAGATGCACGCCGGTGACCTGGGCTCGATCCCGGTCGTCCTGGGCCTGGTGATCATCGCGATCATCTTCCAGAGCCTGAACTCCGCCTTCCTCTCGGCGGAGAACCTGAACAACATCGCCGTCACCATGGTCGGCACCGGCATGATGGCCGTCGGCATCATCTTCGTCCTGCTGCTCGGCGAGATCGACCTGTCGGTCGGCTCCGTCAGCGGTGTGGCGGGCGCGATCGTCGCCGTCATGAGCGTCACCCACGGGATGAACGAGTGGCTCGCCGTCCTCGTCGCCCTCGTCGGGGGCGCGGCCATCGGCGCTCTGCACGGCTTCTTCTTCGCCAGGATCGGGGCCCCCGCGTTCGCCGTCACGCTGGCGGGCCTGCTGTTCTGGCTCGGCTTCATGCTCCAGCTCCTCGGCGACGCCGGAACGATCAACCTGGACTCCGAGGGTGTCGTCGGCAGTCTGACCACGTACTACTTCTCGGACATCGCGGCCGCGTACGGTCTCGCCGCTGTGGCCGTGGCCGTGTTCTTCCTGACGTCGTTCTTCGACAACCGGCGCCGGGAAGCCGCGGGCGTGCCGTCCCGGCCGTTGTCCGACATCGTGCTGCGCACGGTGCTCCTCGCGATCGTCGCCTTCGCGGCGGCGGCCATGTTCAACCAGTACAAGGGTCTGCCGCTGGCGCTGGTGCTGTTCCTCGCGGTCCTCGTGATCACGGACTTCGTGCTCCGCCGCACCGGGTACGGCCGCAAGATCTTCGCGCTGGGCGGCAGCGTCGAGGCGTCCCGCCGCGCCGGTATCAACGTCACCGCGGTCCGCATCTCGGTCTTCGCCCTGGCCGGGTTCTTCGCGGCGGTCGGCGGCCTGTTCTGGGCGTCCAAGATCGCCGCGGCCAACCAGAGCGCCGGCACCGGCGACCTGCTGATGAACGTCATCGCGGCGGCCGTCATCGGCGGCACCAGCCTCTTCGGCGGCCGGGGCCGCACCTGGAACGCCCTGCTCGGCGTCATGGTGATCGTCTCGATCCAGTACGGCCTCGCCCTGGAGGGCATCGCGACACCTGTTGTCTACATGATCACCGGCGGTGTGCTGCTCGCCACGGTCGTGATCGACTCCATCACGCGCAAGACCCAGAAGACCGCTGGTCGCGCCTGATACGGCCCCCAGTGCCCGGCACCGCCCCGCGGTGCCGGGCACTGCTGTGCGCGGCGGCCGGCGTGACCGACAACGCACGGCCGCGCACCGGAGATCGCGATCGGAACATTAGACTCGGGCAATCGGCAAGGCTCGATCAGCTCGAAGCAAGGAGGCAGAGTGACGCAGCCGCGCGAAGCGCGCCCTTCACGGGTGGTGGTGGGCGACGGGTGGGGTCTGCTTTCCCGTATCAAGGGACCGCGCGACCTGGACCGGCTCGGCCCGGAGCAGTTGGAGCAGCTGGCCGCAGAGATCCGGACCTTCCTGGTGGACGCCGTCTCCAAGACCGGCGGACATCTCGGCCCCAACCTGGGCGTGGTCGAGCTGACGATCGCCCTCCACCGCGTCTTCGACTCCCCGAAGGACAAGGTCCTCTGGGACACCGGTCACCAGAGCTACGTCCACAAGCTGCTGACCGGTCGTCAGGACTTCTCGAGGCTGAAGATGAAGGGCGGCCTGTCCGGCTACCCCTCACAGGCGGAGTCCGAGCACGACATCATCGAGAACTCGCACGCCTCCACCGTTCTCGGCTGGGCCGACGGCCTCGCCAAGGCCAACCAGGTCCTGAAGAAGGACGACCACGTCGTGGCCGTCATCGGCGACGGCGCGCTCACGGGCGGCATGGCCTGGGAGGCGCTGAACAACATCGCCGCGGCCAAGGACCGCCCGCTCGTCATCGTCGTGAACGACAACGAGCGCTCCTACGCCCCCACCATCGGCGGCCTCGCCGACCACCTGGCCACCCTGCGCACCACCGACGGCTACGAGCGCTTCCTCGCCCGCGGCAAGGACATCCTGGAGCGCACCCCGGTCGTCGGCAAGCCGCTCTACGAGACGCTGCACGGCGCCAAGAAGGGCCTGAAGGACTTCATCGCCCCGCAGGGCATGTTCGAGGACCTCGGCCTGAAGTACGTCGGCCCCATCGACGGCCACGACATCGAGGCACTGGAGTCCGCCCTCGCCCGCGCCAAGCGCTTCGGCGGGCCGGTCATCGTGCACTGCCTCACCGAGAAGGGCCGCGGCTACCAGCCCGCCCTGGCGGACGAGGCCGACCGCTTCCACGCCGTGGGCAAGATCCACCCCGACACCGGTCTGCCCATCTCCAGCTCGGGCCTCGACTGGACCTCGGTCTTCGGCGAGGAGATGGTCAAGCTCGGCAACGAGCGCGAGGACATCGTGGCCATCACCGCCGCGATGCTCCAGCCGGTCGGCCTCGACAGGTTCGCCAAGGCCTTCCCCGAGCGGGTCTACGACGTCGGCATCGCCGAGCAGCACGGCGCCGTGTCCGCGGCGGGTCTCGCCACCGGTGGCCTGCACCCCGTCTTCGCGGTGTACGCGACGTTCCTGAACCGCGCCTTCGACCAGGTCCTGATGGACGTGGCCCTGCACAAGTGCGGCGTCACGTTCGTCCTCGACCGGGCCGGCATCACCGGCACCGACGGCGCCTCCCACAACGGCATGTGGGACATGTCGATCCTCCAGGTCGTCCCCGGCCTGCGGATCGCCGCTCCCCGCGACGCCGACCAGGTCCGCGCCCAGCTGCGCGAGGCCGTCGAGGTCGACGACGCACCCACCGTGGTCCGCTTCTCCAAGGGCGCCGTCGGCCCCGCCGTCAAGGCCGTCGGCACCGCCGGCGGCATGGACGTCCTGCGGTACGCGGACAGCGAGCGGCCGGACGTGCTGCTGGTCTCCGTCGGCGCGCTCGCCCCGATGTGCCTGGAGATCGCCGACCTGCTGGACGCGCAGGGCATCTCCACCACGGTCGTCGACCCCCGCTGGGTCAAGCCCGTCGACGAGGCGCTCGCCCCGCTCGCCGAGCGGCACCGCGTCGTGGTCACCGTCGAGGACAACAGCCGCGTCGGCGGTGTCGGCTCCGCGATCGCCCAGGCCCTGCGCGACGCGGGCGTCGACGTACCGCTGCGCGACTTCGGCATCCCGCCGCGCTTCCTCGACCACGCCTCCCGCAAGGAGGTCCTCGCGGAGATCGGGCTGACCGCGCCCGACATCGCCCGCCAGGTGACCGGACTGGTCTCCAGGCTGGACGGCCGGATCGACAGCGAGGCGGTCGAGCCCGCCCGCGACTGAGCTGACCCATCTGCGCACACGTAGGGCCGGACGGAGCACCCCCAGGGGTTTCCGTCCGGCCCTTTCGTGTGAAACGCACTGCGAGGGCGGGCGCGGTCCCGCACCGCTCTCGATCATGGGTATACGGCCATGGCTACGGAGGTACGCCGGTGAGCACAGAGCAGCAGCGCCCCCAGAGCACCGGGGTGTTCCGCACCAAGACTGTGGAACAGTCCATCCGCGACACCGAGGAGCCCGAGCATGCGCTGAAGAAGAGTCTGTCCGCGTGGGACCTCACGATCTTCGGTGTCGGTGTCATCATCGGCACGGGAATCTTCGTCCTCACCGGCATCGCGGCCCGCAACAACGCCGGACCGGCCACCGCACTGTCCTTCGTGGCCGCGGGCATCGTCTGCGCCCTCGCGGCGCTCTGCTACGCCGAGTTCGCGTCCACCGTGCCGGTGGCCGGCTCGGCGTACACCTTCTCCTACGCCTCGATCGGGGAACTGCCCGCCTGGATCATCGGCTGGGACCTGGTCCTCGAATTCGCTCTCGGCACCGCCGTCGTGGCGGTCGGCTGGTCCGGCTACGTACGCAGCCTCATGGAGACCAATCTGGGCTGGGACATGCCCGTCGCGCTGTCCGGGCCCGACGCGGGAGGAAGCTTCGACCTGCTGGCCTTCCTGCTCGTCCTGGTGCTGACCGCCATCCTGGTCGCCGGGACCAAGCTCTCGGCCCGGATCACCGCGATCGTGGTGGCCGTCAAGGTCACCGTCGTGCTGATGGTCATCGTCGCGGGCCTGTTCTTCATCAAGGCGGACAACTACTCCCCGTTCGTGCCCCCGGCCCAGGCGCAGCCCGCCGGAAGCGGCCTGCACGCGCCGCTGATCCAGGTGCTCTTCGGCTACGAGCCGACCAACTTCGGCGTCATGGGCATCTTCACCGCGGCCTCGCTCGTCTTCTTCGCCTTCATCGGCTTCGACGTCGTGGCGACTGCCGCCGAGGAGACCAGGAACCCGCAGCGTGACATGCCGCGCGGCATCCTCGGCTCGCTGTTCATCTGCACCGTGCTCTACGTGGCCGTGACGCTTGTCGTCACCGGTATGCAGTACTACCGGGAGATGTCGCCGAGCGCTCCGCTCGCCGACGCCTTCAAGTCCGTGGGCCAGCCCTTCTTCGCCGGTGCCATCAGCCTCGGTGCGGCCGTCGGCCTCGTCACCGTCTCCATGATCCTGCTGCTCGGCCAGACCCGGGTGTTCTTCGCGATGAGCCGTGACGGCCTGCTGCCGCGCTTCTTCTCCATCACCCACCCGAAGTACCGCACCCCCTACCGGGCGACCATCCTGCTCGGTGTGGTGATCGCCGTCATCGCGGGCTTCACCAGCCTCGAGAACCTCGCGGAACTGGTGAACATCGGGACGCTCTTCGCCTTCGTCGTCGTGGCGCTCGGCGTCATCATCCTGCGCCGCACCCGGCCCGATCTGCACCGCGCCTTCCGCACGCCGTGGGTGCCGCTGATCCCGATCCTGTCCATCGCGGCCTCGCTCTGGCTCATGCTCAACCTGCCGACCGAGACGTGGATCCGGTTCGGCGTCTGGATGGCCGTCGGCGTCGTCGTGTACTTCCTCTACGGACGGTCCCGCAGCCGTCTCGGGCGACTGGGACGCGACGCCACGTTCTGAGGCTCCGCCGCTTCCGGCCCCGTACGCCTGCGGGTGTGCGGGGCCGGAGCGCGTCCCAGGCCCCGTCTTCCGGGAAGCGGCGGCACATGACGCGGGATCAGTTCGCCGGTGCGTCAGGAGTTGCCTGCTCCGCCCAGATGATCTTGCCGGTCTTCGTGTAGCGAGTGCCCCACCGCCTGGCGAGCTGCGCGACGATCAGCAGTCCCCGGCCTCCCTCGTCCGTGGTCCGGGCGTGGCGCAGGCGCGGTGAGGTGCTGCTGGCGTCGGAGACCTCGCAGATCAGGGCGCGGTCCCGGATCAGACGCAGCGAGATCGGTGCGGTCGCGTGGCGGATGGCGTTGGTGACCAGTTCGCTGACGATCAGTTCCGTGGTGAACAGCAGATCGTCCATGCCCCACTCCGACAGCGTCCGGCCGGCGAGGCTGCGGGCATCGGCGACGGCGGCGGGATCGGAGGGCAGGTCCCAGGAGGCGACCCGGTCCGAGCCCAGGAGGCGCGTACGGGCGAGGAGCAGGGCGACGTCGTCGGACGGCGGACCGGTCAGCAGGGCGTCGACCACGTTGTCCCCGATCTCCTCCAGCGTCGGCCGCGTCACCGCGAGGGCGTCGCTGAGCCGGGACAGCCCGACGTCGATGTCGCGATCGCAGGTCTCGATGAGGCCGTCGGTGAAGAGCCCGATCAGGCTGCGTTCGGGCAGCTCCAGCGTGACGGATTCGAAGGGCAGCGAGCCGAGACCGAGCGGCGGTCCGGCGGGCAGGTCCAGGAAGTCGACAGCGCCGTCGGGGCCGACGATCACGGGCGGGAGGTGGCCGGCCCGGGCCAGCGTGCACTGCCTGCTGACCGGGTCGTACACGGCGTACAGGCAGGTGGCGCCCATCATCGCCGCGCCGACGCCTTCGTTCTCGGTTGCCGCCGGCCCGTCGCCGCGGTGCGCCTCCATGAGGCCGATGACCAGGTCGTCCAGGTGGGCCAGCAGTTCGTCGGGGGGCAGGTCCAGATTGGCGAGGGTGCGCACTGCCGTGCGAAGCCGCCCCATGGTGGCCGCGGAGTTGATTCCGTGTCCGACCACGTCCCCGACGACCAGTGCGACCCGGGTTCCGGACAGGGGGATCACATCGAACCAGTCACCGCCCACACCGCTCGGCGCGTCCGCCGGGTAGTACCACGACGCCACGTCCAGAGCGGATCCGCCGGTCAGCTCCTGGGGCAGCAGATAGCGCTGCATCGAACGGGCCGCGGTGCGCTCCCGGGTGAAGCGGCGTGCGTTGTCGACACACAGAGCCGCGCGCGAGACCAGCTCCTCGGCGAGACGTACGTCGTCCTCCTCGAAGGGGCCCAGGCGACCGGACCGGACGAACGTCGCCACGCCCAAGGTGACGCCGCGCGCCCGCAGCGGCACCACCATCACCGAGCGGAAGTCGAACTCGCGGATGACGGCACCCAGCGACGGGTCCATGGCCACCCAGGAACCGGCGGAGGAATCCAGGTCCTCCACCAGGGTCCTGCTCTCCAGAAGGCACCGGGCGACGGGCGAGGACGGGTCGCGCTGGACCGCCTCCCCCACGGCCAGTCTTGCCTCCGGGCTGCCCTCACGCACCGACTTCTGGCCGGCGCGACGGATGACGGGGCCGGTGTCGACGGGGCCGGGGTCCGGTTCCTCGCCTCTGATGACGGAGTCCAGCAGGTCGACGGCGACGAAGTCGGCGACGGACGGCACGGCGTTGTCGGCCAGTTCCTGTGCGGTCAGCGGCACGTCCAGCGCGCTGCCGATACGGGCACTGGCGTCGTTGAGCAGGGCCAGGCGCTCCTGCGCCCGCCAGCGCTCGGTGACGCTGATGATCATGTACCAGACACCCACGGTCCGGCCGTGGCGGTCCTTCATCCCGAAGAACGACGCCGAGTACGCACGCTCCCGCTGGGGATCCGCGTAGGTGGGGCCGCGGAACTCGTGGTCCATCACCGGAGCCCCGGTCCGAAGGACCGTCTGCATGTTCTTCTCGAACGCCTCCGCCTCCAGCCTCGGCAGCACCTCGTCCACCCGCCGCCCCAGGCGTTTCTCGAGCGGGATCAGGCGCGCCAGGATGTCGTTCACCCAGACGTAGCGCAGGTCGGTGTCCAGGACGGCCACACCGACCGGTGCGTGCGCGAGAAACGGTTCGAGCCTCAGCTGGCTGACCCCGCCTCCCGGCATCCGCCAGAAGGCACGCTCCGGCGGCCGGCCGACGAACCTGCCGAACGCCAGCGCGGCGACCGTGGCGACCAGCACGCCCGGAACCATCTCGTAGATGCCCGACTCGAGCGGCCCGAGCAGCGGGTTGATCTTCTTCCAGAGCAGCACCGTGGCCGCGCCCGACACGATTCCGGCCATGGCCCCCGCCCATGTCATACGCGGCCAGTACAGCGACAGGAGGACGACCGGCCCGAAGGCCGCCCCGAAACCGGCCCAGGCATAGGCGACGATGTTCAGCACTCCGCCACCCTTGAGCGCGATCGCGCAGGCGACCAGGATCACCACCACCACGGCGCCGCGACCGGCCCACACCAGCGTCCTGTCCGAGGCCCGGCGGCGGAGGAACGCCCGGTAGAAGTCCTCGGTGAGCGCGACGGACGACACGAGAAGCTGGCTGTCCGCGGTCGAGATGATCGCGGCCAGCACGGCGACCAGCATCACCCCGGCGACCCAGGGGTTGAGCAGTGCCTGGCTCAGGGCGATGTAGACGGTCTCCGGGTTGTCCAGCGGTGTGCCGAGCTGACCGGCCCCCACGAGGCCGACGAGGATGGCGCCGGCGAGCACGACGAGCACCCAGCCCGTTCCGATGCGCCGGGCCGCCGGGACGGCATGGGTGCTGCGGATCCCCATGAAGCGGGCCAGGATGTGCGGCTGACCGAAGTAGCCCAGGCCCCAGGCGAGCAGCGAGACGATGGCCACTGCGCCCAGGGGGCCGCCTGCCGTCCACTGACCGTCGGCGAAGCGTGCCTCGGCCCCCACGTCCAGCAGCGCCGGCGTCC
Source organism: Streptomyces sp. NPDC049597 (assembly GCF_040675505.1). NCBI lineage: Bacteria > Bacillati > Actinomycetota > Actinomycetes > Kitasatosporales > Streptomycetaceae > Streptomyces > Streptomyces sp. NPDC049597. The sequence continues at coordinate 99,988 of NZ_JBFAOY010000018.1, read as the reverse complement.
TGCTGTCGAGGGCGTCTGTCAGCGGCCCGAAGCCACCGAGCGTCGCGATACTGATCGCCGGGAGCACGATGAGGGCGAGGATCATCAAAGTGGCCTGCATCACGTGGGTCAGGCTCACCGCGAGGAAGCCGCCGAGGCACGAGTAGACCACGATCACCAGGGCGGTCACGGACACCGCGAGTTCGAAGTCGACGTCGAAGACCTGCTCGAACAGCAGCCCGCCGGCCACCAGACCACTGGCGACGTAGACGGTGAAGAACACGACGGTGACGGCCGCCGAGACCAGCCGGAGCATCCGGGTACGGTCCTCGAACCGCTCCTCCAGGTAGGCCGACAGGCTCACGGCGTTCCCGGCGCGCTCGGTGTAGGTGCGCAGCCGCGGCGCGACGAACAGCCAGTTGAGGTAGGTGCCCATCGCCAGCCCGACGGCGATCCAGCCGGCGCCGATGCCCGCCGCGTACACGGCTCCCGGGAGTGCCAGGAACAGCCACCCGGACATGTCACTGGCACCTGCGGACAGGGCGGCCGCCAGCGGGCTGAGCCTGCGGCCACCGAGGGCGAAGTCGGCGAACGTGCGGGTGCGGGGGTACGCCCAGACACCCACTGCGATCATGACAAGCACATACACGACGAATGTGGCCAGGATCGGCGCGCTCAGGTCGGACATGTCTTCCTCGCCTGCGAGGCTGATGAGCACCAGCACGGCAGTGGCAGGTCTGCACGTTGCCCTGTCATACAAATCTACAGATTCCGCCCCGGCAGGGACGGCCGCATCCCGCCGCGCGGCCCCGTGGCTTCAGGCCACCGGCGCCCTCGGGAACGCGCTTCGCCCCGTGCGCAGGGCCCGGGCGCCTGTCGTGCCCCACCGTGTCCGCGTCAGACGGTGTCCATGCGCCGGCGCACCGAGCGCGGACCGGCGCACCGCGCCCCGTACCGCGTCACCCGCTCCCGCAACTGCCGGTCGGCGGTGACCACGACACAGGGCCGCCCGGCGCCCATGGCCGCCGCGGCCAGCTCGGTGATCAGGTCGTCGCCGCTTCCGGACGCCGCCTCCACCCGCACCCCGGGCACCGGGGCGACGCTCCGCGCGGCCCCTTCGACGACGAGAACGATCTCCACGGGACCTGTCGCCGCCGACTGCCCGCCGGGAGACGCCAGCGAGTCCCGCAGCCGTACGGCGGCGCCGTGGCGGTCGTGCCACCACCGGTCCGGGACCGAGCCGACGACATTGGCGCCGTCCACGATCACGACTGTGTCCACGGGACCAGCATCCCAGGGCCGCGTGCAGCGCCCGGAACCGGGCTGAGACAATGACCGCCGTATGAACGACTCGGTACCGATCGGTTTGGACGCACTGGACCTGCCATGACTGCTGTGCGTGCGACGACGCTCCCGGACCCGCAGGGCACCGGCCCCGGACGACTCTCGGGCAACTGGCTGACCCGGGGCAGGGACGGACTGCTCACCGCCTTCGCGCCCACGGAGGGCGGGGTACTGCGCTGGACGCAGAGGGGAGCGGGCTGGACCGGCCCCGATCTGCTGCCCGCACCCGGACTGCTGCCCCGGCTCGCCGTCGCCCAGGGGGCGGACGGTTACATCCACCTGGTGGGCATGCGCCCGGTCGGCTCCGGCCACGGTCTGGAGCTGGTGCACGCGGTGCAGTTCCAGACCGGGCGTCCCCTGCTGGGCTGGGATGTGATCGGGCACCCCAACAAGGATCCGCAGTGGACCGGCAACCCGGTGGCCGTCGTCGACGGCGAGGGCCGCCTCTGCGTCGGACTGCGCAACGGCGGCTCCGGCGTCAGCTGCCGGAGCCAGGGGCCGCGCGGCGGCTGGGGGCGCTGGCAGGACCTCGGCGGCTTCGGAGTCCAGGAGTCCTTGGCGGCGGCCGTCGACGGCGCGGGGCTCGTCGAGCTCTTCGTGCCCAGCCAGAAGGCGATCACGCACTACACCCAGGAGAAGCCGGGCGCTCCCTTCGCCCTGGCGGACCGGTTGGACACGCGTGCCGTCCCCGGGACGCTCTCGGCACTGGCCACCGCGTCCGGTTCCGTCTCCCTGTTCTTCGTCGACGACGAGGGGGTGGTCCAGGTCTGGGCCCCGCGGCGGGATCCGCAGCCCCGGCCGCTGATGAAGGCGGCCGGTCCGGGTCCGCTCCACCTCGCGCCGGCGATGATCGAGGGTTACGCCTGCACGGTCCTCGCCCAGGAGACTGGCGAGGGGGGCGAGGTCGCGTTCGCGGCCTACCCGGCGGAGAACGAGGAAGCGGGTGCCTGGTGGACCCCTACCTCGATCGTTGCCGCCACCGGCACGGACGGCCCGATGCCGCTGGCGCTGCAGGAGCACGGTGACGGCGGGCTGATCGCCATGGCGCTCACCGGCGACGGCGTGCCGATGGCCACGCGCCAGAAGACGGCGGCCGGCGGATTCGCGCTGGGCCGCTGGAAGCCGCTGGTGTGAACGGGCGGCAGCGACGGGCCGGATGACGCGCGTGCCGCCTGGTCGGTGCCCCGCCACTGCGCACCGACCAGGCGGCACGCGGAACGGGTCGTACACGCGGAACGGGTCGTACACGCGGAACGGGTCGTACACGCGGAACGGGCCGTACACGCGGAACGGGCCGTACACGGGGAACGGGCCGTACGGGATCTCTCCCGTACGGCCCGTTCGCCGTGACTGCGGTGCTTACGCGGGGACGCTGGCCACGCCCGGCGCCAGGAACCGCTTGCCGTTCACGCGCTCCGAGACGCCCTCGCGGTCCAGGTACGGCGTGATGCCGCCCAGGTGGAAGGGCCAGCCGGCACCCGTGATCAGGCACAGGTCGATGTCCTGGGCCTCGGCCACGACACCCTCGTCCAGCATCAGGCCGATCTCCTGCGCCACCGCGTCCAGGACGCGGGCACGCACCTGCTCCTCGGTCAGGACGGTGTCGCCCTGCTTCAGGAGGGCGGCGACCTCCGGGTCCAGCTCCGGCTTCCCCGAGTCGTAGACGTAGAAGCCGCGCTTGCCGGCCTCGACGACCGCCTTCAGGTTGGGGGAGACCTTGAAGCGGTCCGGGAAGGACCGGTTGAGGGTCTCGGAGACGTGCAGACCGATGGCCGGGCCGACGAGCTCCAGCAGGACCAGCGGCGACATCGGCAGACCGAGCGGCTCGACGGCCTTCTCGGCGACGGCGACCGGGGTGCCCTCGTCGATGACGTTCTGGATCTCGCCCATGAAGCGGGTCAGGATGCGGTTCACGACGAACGCCGGGGCGTCCTTGGTGAGGACCGCGGTCTTCTTCAGCTTCTTCGCGACACCGAACGCGGTGGCGAGCGACGCGTCGTCCGTCTTCTCGCCGCGGACGATCTCGAGCAGCGGCAGGACCGCGACCGGGTTGAAGAAGTGGAAGCCGACCACGCGCTCCGGGTGCTTGAGCTTGGAGGCCATCTCGCTCACCGACAGCGAGGAGGTGTTGGTGGCGAGGATCGCGTGCGCCGGGGCGACCGCCTCGACCTCCGCGAACACCTTCTGCTTGACGGACATCTCCTCGAACACGGCCTCGATGACGAAGTCCGCGTCCGCGAAGCCCGCGGCCTTGTCGAGCACGCCGGTCACCAGGGCCTTGAGGCGGTTGGCCTTGTCCTGGTTGATGCGGCCCTTGCCGAGCAGCCTGTCGATCTCGGCGTGGACGTAGCCCACGCCCTTGTCGACGCGCTCCTGGTCGATGTCGGTCAGTACGACCGGCACCTCCAGGCGGCGCAGGAACAGCAGCGCCAGCTGAGAGGCCATCAGACCGGCGCCGACGACGCCGACCTTGGTGACCGGGCGGGCCAGGCTCTTGTCGGGGGCGCCGGCCGGGCGCTTGCCGCGCTTCTGGACCAGGTTGAAGGCGTAGATGCCGGAGCGCAGTTCGCCACCCATGATCAGGTCGGCGAGCGCGGTGTCCTCGGCGTCGAAGCCCTTCTGCAGGTCGCCGTCCTTGGCGGCCTCGATGATGTCGAGGGCGCGGTAGGCGGCGGGAGCGGCGCCGTGCACCTTGGAGTCCGCGATGAAGCGGCCACGGGCGACGGCCTGGTCCCAGCCCTCGCCGCGGTCGACGTCGGCGCGCTCGACCGCGATCTCACCGGTGAGGACCTTGGCGGTCCACAGCAGGGACTGCTCCAGGAAGTCGGCGCCCTCGAAGATCGCGTCGGCGATGCCGAGTTCGAAGACCTGCGCGCCCTTCAGCTGCTTGTTCTGGTTGAGCGAGTTCTCGATGATGACCGAGACCGCGCGGTCCGCGCCGATCAGGTTCGGCAGGATCGTGCAGCCGCCCCAGCCCGGGACGAGACCGAGGAAGACCTCGGGCAGCGAGAACGCCGGGATCGCCTTGGAGACGGTGCGGTAGGTGCAGTGCAGACCGACCTCGACACCGCCGCCCATGGCCGCGCCGTTGTAGTACGCGAAGGTCGGAACGGCGAGGCCCGCGAGGCGCTTGAAGACGTCGTGGCCGCCCTTGCCGATGGCGAGCGCGTCCGAGTGCTGCTTGAGCAGCTCGACGCCCTTGAGGTCGGCGCCGACGGCGAAGATGAACGGCTTGCCGGTGAGGCCGACGCCGACGATCTTGCCCTCGGCGGCCTCCTTCTCGACCTGGTCGATCGCCGCGTTGAGGTTGGCGAGCGACTGCGGTCCGAAGGTGGTCGGCTTGGTGTGGTCCAGGCCGTTGTCCAGCGTGATGAGCGCGAAGCGCCCGGCGCCCGAGGGGAGGTCGAGGTGGCGCACGTGCGCCTGCGTCACGACCTCGTCGGGGAAGAGCTCGGCCGCGCCCTTGAGGAGTTCAGCGGTGGTGCTCACTTGTCGCCTCCGGCGTCCTTGTGGTGCGGGTTCTCCCAGATGACCGTGGCGCCCATGCCGAAGCCGACGCACATGGTGGTGAGTCCGTAACGGACCTCCGGCTGCTCCTCGAACTGCCGCGCGAGCTGCGTCATCAGACGCACGCCGGAGGAGGCCAGCGGGTGACCGAAGGCGATGGCGCCGCCGTACTGGTTGACGCGCGCGTCGTCGTCGGCGATGCCGTAGTGGTCCAGGAAGGCCAGGACCTGGACGGCGAACGCCTCGTTGATCTCGAAGAGGTTGATGTCCTCGATCGTCAGGCCCGCCTTGGCGAGGGCCTTCTCGGTCGCCGGGATCGGGCCGTAGCCCATGACCTCCGGCTCGACGCCGGCGAAGGCGTACGAGACGAGGCGCATCTTGACCGGGAGGTTGTTCTCGCGGGCGAAGTCCTCGGAGGCGATGATCGACGCGGTGGCGCCGTCGTTGAGGCCCGCGGCGTTGCCGGCGGTGACGCGGCCGTGGACGCGGAACGGCGTCTTCAGACCGGCCAGGCTCTCCAGGGTCGTTCCCGGGCGCATCGGCTCGTCGGCGGTGACCAGGCCCCAGCCGGTCTCGCCGGCCTCGGGGTTGGTACGGCGGACCGAGATCGGCACCAGGTCCTGCTGGATCTTGCCGTCGGCGTACGCCTTGGCCGCCTTCTCCTGCGAACGCACGGCGTACTCGTCGGCGCGCTGCTTGGTGATGTGCGGGTAGCGGTCGTGCAGGTTCTCCGCGGTCATGCCCATGAAGAGGGCCGACTCGTCGACGAGCTTCTCGCTGACGAAGCGCGGGTTGGGGTCGACACCCTCGCCCATGGGGTGACGCCCCATGTGCTCGACGCCGCCGGCGATGACGGCGTCGTACGCACCGAAGGCGATGGAGCCGGCGACGCTGGTCACGGCGGTGAGCGCGCCGGCGCACATGCGGTCGATGGAGTAGCCCGGCACGGACTGGGGCAGACCGGCGAGGATGCCGGCGGTGCGGCCGAGGGTCAGGCCCTGGTCACCGATCTGCGTGGTCGCGGCGATGGCGACTTCGTCGATCTTCTTCGGGTCGAGGGCCGGGTTGCGCCGCAGCAGCTCCCGGATGGCCTTCACGACGAGATCGTCGGCGCGGGTCTCGTGGTAGATGCCCTTCGGGCCCGCCTTGCCGAACGGGGTGCGGACGCCGTCGACGAAGACGACGTCCCTGACGGTACGAGGCACGATGGCTCTCCTCCAGGGTGCGGGGTTGCACTGCTGCGGCGCACACGCCTGAGCGTGCGCTTGCTTCCTCCATGCTACTTGCGGGTAACCAGGCTGCCCAGTCCCCTGAGGGGCGGGGCGGTGAAGGTCACACGTCAGGGTGGTGTTCGGGGGGTCTCGGCAGCGCTCGCCCGGAGGGGACGGGCGGGGGCTGTCGGGCGGCCGCGAGGCGAGACCGAGGAGATGTCGCCCGGACGGGGGACGGACACCGTGCCGCAGCGCCGACGCCGGTCTGTGCCGAGTCCCTCGGGGCCCGAGCGGGTGCAGAGGCGATGGCAGTGGCTGCGTGGGGGGCGCCGTTGGCCGCCGAACGCCGGCGACAGGCTCGTCGCGGTGAGCGGGCACGCGGCGGTGGTGCGGTGCCGGGCGCGACGATGTCGCCCGCCCCGACGGGAACGCCGCCCGGCCGCCGAACGGCGGGAGGGAGATGGCGGGCCCTGGGCACGGGGCTCGTCGCGGCAACGGGGCCCCGCCCCGGCGGGCGCATCCGCCATCCACGGCACCTCGCTCGGCCGGGCCGGCCAGAGGGCGGGGTGCCCCGCTGGGGCGGCAACGAGGCCCGCCCCGACGGAACGCGGAGGCTGCGGCGCCCGGCCGCCGAACGGCGGGAGGGAGATCGCGGGCTCCGGGCGCGGGGCTCGTCGCGGTGAGCGCGCGCACGGCCCCCGGTCGGGCAACGAGGTCGCGGAGCATCAGCCGCCCACGGCACCTCGCCGCGTGGCGTTACGCCGGTCCTGCGACCAGCGCAGCCGACAGCAGCGGGGCCACCAGGGCGATCTGCCACTGCCTCGCGCCCAGCGAGTCCAGCATCTGGGCCACCGAGTCCGGCGTGACCGGCGACGGCGGTTCCCAGCAGACCCTGCGCACCGTGTCCGGGGTGATCAGGTTCTCCTGGGGCACGTTCAGTTCCTCGGCCAGCGCCGACACCGCCGTGCGGGCGGCCGACAGGCGGGCCGCCGCCGCGGGGTCCTTGTCGGCCCAGGCGCGGGGCGGCGGGGGGCCCGCCACGGGCTGGCCGGGCTGCGGGAGCTCGGAGTCGGGCAGGGCCTTCGCCCGGTCGACGGCCGCCTGCCACTGCTCCAGCTGACGCCGTCCCATCCGGTGCCCGAAACCGGGCAGCGCCGTCAGGGCGTGCACGTTCGCCGGCAGCGCGAGCGCCGCCTCCACGATCGCCGCGTCGCCGAGCACCTTGCCGGGCGAGACGTCACGCCGCTGCGCGACCTTGTCGCGGGCCGTCCACAGCTCCCGTACGGCCGCCATCTGACGGCGCCTTCGTACCTTGTGCATGCCCGACGTCCGCCGCCACGGGTCCTTCCGCGGTGGCGCCGGCGGGGCCGCGGCGATCGCGGCGAACTCCTGGACCGCCCACTCCAGCTTCCCCTGGCGCTCCAGCTCCTTCTCCAGCGCGTCGCGCAGGTCGACCAGCAGCTCCACGTCGAGCGCGGCGTAACGCAGCCACGGCTCGGGCAGCGGGCGGGTGGACCAGTCGACCGCGGAGTGGCCCTTCTCCAGCGCGTAGCCGAGGACGCCCTCCACCATCGCGCCGAGCCCGACGCGCGGGAAACCGGCGAGGCGGCCGGCCAGCTCGGTGTCGAACAGCCGCGTCGGCACCATGCCTATTTCGCGCAGGCAGGGCAGATCCTGGGTGGCGGCGTGCAGGATCCATTCGGCGTCGGCGAGAGCCTCGCCGAGCCCGGACAGATCGGGGCAGCCCACCGGGTCGACGAGCGCGGTGCCCGCGCCTTCGCGGCGCAGCTGCACGAGGTAGGCGCGCTGGCCGTAGCGGTAGCCGGAGGCGCGTTCCGCGTCGACGGCCACGGGGCCGGTGCCCGCGGCGAAGGCCGCGATCACCTCGGCGAGCGCGTCGTCGTCGGCGACCACCGGCGGGATGCCGTCACGGGGCTCCAGCAGGGGGATCGGCAGCCCGTCGGAGGGTACGCCGTCGTCCGGGGGGGCGCCCCCGGTGGTTCGCAGTGATGTCTGCGCTGCGGTCTCTTGGGCGTCGGTCACGTGTCAAGGGTATCTGTGAACGGAACGCGCCCGTCGACGGAACGTTCCGTCGACGAGCGCGGAAGATGTGTCAAGTGTGTCAGTGGATGATGCCGGTCCGCAGGGCCACCGCCACCATTCCGGCCCTGTCTCCCGTGCCCAGCTTGCGTGCGATACGGGCGAGGTGGCTCTTGACGGTCAGTGCGGACAGGCCCATCGAGACGCCGATCGCCTTGTTCGACTGGCCCTCCGCCACCAGGCGCAGCACCTCGACCTCGCGTCCGGACAGCTCGCGGTAGCCGCCCGGGTGGCTCGGGGCACCCGGGGGGCGGCGGTGCATGCGGCCGGCCGCGGAGCCGAGGGGAGCGGCGCCGGGCCGGGCGGGGTGTCCGATGTTGGTGCGCGTACCGGTGACGACGTAGCCCTTGACGCCCCCGGCGAGGGCGTTGCGCACGGCGCCGATGTCGTCGGCGGCGGACAGCGCGAGGCCGTTCGGCCAGCCCGCGGCACGCGTCTCGGACAGGAGGGTCAGCCCGGAACCGTCGGGCAGGTGGACGTCGGCAACGCAGATGTCGCGGGGGTTGCCGACGCGGGGACGGGCCTCCGCGATGGACGACGCCTCGATCACGTCACGGACCCCGAGCGCCCACAGGTGGCGGGTGACGGTGGAACGGACGCGCGGGTCGGCCACGACGACCATGGCCGTCGGCTTGTTGGGGCGGTAGGCGACCAGGCTTGCGGGCTGCTCGAGAAGAACGGACACCAGGCCTCCTGGAAAGGTGCGGGACGGAGCCGGCTCGGGGGATAAGCCGGGGCGAACCGTGCAGTTAGGTCATTGACCTCTTCGGCATCAAACCCGCCCGCCTTTAGAGAATGATCACGATTTGGTGAGTAATTATCGGGGCAATTCGGACAGGCGATCGATCATCCTACGAGCGAGCAGTGGGCGTGCGCCTGCCCCTGTACGAGTGGGGCAGGGCCGTGACACGGCCCGCGCCAGTGTCCCGGAGGCGAGCCGTTCCGCCCCTCAGGGCTGCTGCGGTCCGCGCCGCTGCGGAAGGCTCACCACACCCGTCGTGCCGTCCGCGGCACCGGCCGGGGACGGGGGCAGTCCGGCGACCTGGCAGAGGAGATCACACCAGGCCGCGAGGTGCGTGGCGGTGTCCGGGACGCCCCCCGCCCCCTCCCGCGGAGTCCACGACGCACGGATCTCGATCTGCGTCGCGGGACGGCGGTCGGCGAGTCCACCGAAATAGTGAGACCCCGCGCGGGTGACGGTGCCGCTCGGCTCCCCGTACGCCAGCCCGCGGGCCTCCAGCGCGCCCGTCAGCCAGGACCAGCAGACCTCGGGCAGCAGCGGGTCGGCGGCCATCTCCGGTTCCAGCTCGGCCCGCACCAATGTGACGAGGCGGAACGTGCCCTGCCAGGCCTCGTGGCCCGCGGGCTCATGGAGCAGGACGAGCCGGCCGTCCGCGAGATCGTCCTCGCCGTCGACGACCGCGGCTTCCAGGGCGTAGGCGTGCGGGGCGAGCTTCTGCGGCGGCCGGGTCGGATCGATCTCGATCTCCGCCCGCAGCCGGGCGGACCGCAAGCCCTCGACCGCCTGGCGGAAAGCGCGCGGCACCCCTCCCTGCTCCGTGCCTTCCGCCGCGTCGACGCCGTTGGAATGATCGGAAAAATGTCCCTGAGCCGCAGCCATGCGGGGAAGAGTAGGCGGAACGAGGCCATCGCGCAGGGAAGGACACCCTGCCCGGGGCGGCCACTTCCGGCTCACGTGCGAAGATTCTGGTCGTGAGCGCCAATGACCTTCCCCAGGCTCGAGGCTCCGCCCGAACCGGGGACGCCCCGTCCCAGGGCCAGCCGACGAAGACGTACGACTCCGCCTTCCTGAAGGCGTGCAGGCGCGAACCCGTGCCGCACACGCCGGTCTGGTTCATGCGGCAGGCCGGGCGCTCGCTCCCCGAGTACCTGAAGGTGCGCGAAGGCATCCCGATGCTCGAGTCGTGCATGCGGCCCGAGCTCGTCACCGAGATCACGCTGCAGCCGGTACGGCGGCACAAGGTCGACGCGGCGATCTTCTTCAGCGACATCGTGGTGCCGCTGAAGGCCGTCGGGGTCGACCTCGACATCAAGCCGGGCGTCGGCCCGGTCGTGGCCGAGCCGATCCGGAGGCGCGCCGATCTGGAACGGCTGCGCGATCTGACGCCCGACGACGTCGCCTACGTCACCGAGGCGATCGGGATGCTCACCGAGGAGCTCGGCGCGACACCGCTGATCGGCTTCGCGGGCGCGCCGTTCACCCTGGCGAGCTATCTGGTGGAGGGCGGGCCGTCCCGCAACCACGAGCACACCAAGGCCCTGATGTACGGCGACCCGCAGCTGTGGGCCGACCTGCTCGACCGGCTCGCGGACATCACCTCCGCCTTCCTGAAGGTCCAGATCGAGGCCGGGGCGTCCGCCGTCCAGCTCTTCGACTCCTGGGTGGGCGCGCTGGCCCCGGCGGACTACCGGCGCTCGGTGATGCCGGCGTCGGCGAAGGTCTTCGAGGCGGTCGCCCCGTACGGCGTCCCGCGCATCCACTTCGGTGTGGGCACCGGCGAGCTGCTGGGCCTGATGGGCGAGGCGGGCGCGGACGTGGTCGGCGTCGACTGGCGCGTCCCGCTCGACGAGGCCGCCCGCCGGGTCGGTCCCGGCAAGGCGCTCCAGGGCAACCTGGACCCGGCCGTGCTGTTCTCCTCCCCGGAGGCGGTGCGCGCGAAGACCCGTGAGGTCCTGGAGGCGGCCGCGGGTCTGGAGGGCCACGTGTTCAACCTCGGGCACGGGGTGCTGCCCACGACGGACCCCGACACGCTGACGCGTCTGGTGGCCGACATCCACGAGACGACCGCGCGCTGAGCCTCGCGCCCTGACACACCGCTCGCCGCCGGGCCGGGCCCGGCGGCGAGCGGTTCCTGCCCCAGGACCGCCGAGCGGCCGGCGGCGAGGTCGCCGGAGCTCACCCGGCAGAAGCCGCCGCCCTGCGTCCACCCGGCCGGCCGCGCCGGCGGCGCGGCCCCCGCCCGGGCGTCTACCCGCCCGCCCGCACCGCCGCCGTCGCCTTGCGCGCGGCCACCAGGACCGGGTCCCACACCGGCGAGAACGGCGGCGCGTATCCCAGGTCCAGAGCCGTCATCTGCTCCACCGTCATCCCCGCGGTCAGTGCCACGGCCGCGATGTCCACGCGCTTCGCCGCGCCCTCGCGGCCCACGATCTGAACCCCCAGCAGCCGGCCCGTGCGGCGTTCGGCGAGCATCTTGACCGTCATCGGGGCCGCGTCCGGGTAGTAGCCCGCGCGGCTCGTCGACTCGATCGTCGACGTCACGTACTGCAGGCCGACCTCCCGCGCGTCCTTCTCCCGCAGACCCGTCCGGGCGATCTCCAGCTCGCAGACCTTGCTCACCGCGGTGCCCACCACGCCGGGGAACGTGCCGTATCCGCCGCCCGCGTTCGCGCCGATGACCTGGCCGTGCTTGTTCGCGTGGGTGCCCAGCGCGACATGGCGTTCGCGGCCCGAGACCAGGTCCAGCACCTCGACGCAGTCACCGCCCGCCCAGATGTTCTCGTGACCGCGCACCCGCATCGACAGGTCCGTCAGCAGGCCTCCGTACCGGCCCAGCGGCAGGCCCGCGGCACGGGCCAGGGCCGTCTCCGGTTCGACCCCTATGCCCAGGACCACCACGTCCGCCGGGTACTCCGCCTCGTCGGTCGCCACCGCACGGACCCGGCCGTCCTCACCCGCGAGGATCTTGGTGACGGCCGAACCGGTCACCGTGATGACGCCAAGACCGTCCAGCGCCCGGTGCACCAAGGCGCCCATGTCCGGATCCAGCGTGGCCATCGGCTGCCGGCCGCGCGTCACCACGGTCACCTCGTAGCCGCGCTTGAGCAGCGCCTCCGCCATCTCCACACCGATGTATCCGGCGCCCACCACCACCGCGCGCCGGCCCTTCGTACGCGTCAGCGTGTCCAGGAGCGCCTGGCCGTCGTCGAGCGTCTGCACCCCGTGCACGCCGGCCGCGTCGATGCCGGGCAGCGGGGGCCGCACCGGGCGGGCGCCGGTCGCGACGACCAGCTTGTCGTAGCCGGTCCACGCCTCCTCGCCCGTCTCCAGGTCGCGGGCGCGGACGCGTCCGCCCGCCGTGTCGATCTCCGTCACCTCGGTGCGCATGCGCAGATCGATGCCGCGGGCACGGTGCTCCTCGGGCGAACGGGCGATCAGTTCGTCCCGCTCGGAGACGTCCCCGCTCACCCAGTACGGGATGCCGCAGGCCGAGAACGAGCTGAAGTGCCCGCGCTCGAACGCCACGATCTCCAGCTCGTCCGGGCCCTTCATCCTGCGTGCCTGCGATGCGGCGGACATGCCCGCCGCATCGCCCCCCACGACCACCAGTCGCTCCGTTGTCATGGGGAACACGCTACGACGCAGGGTCCGTTCAGTCCCGGGCCCCGGAAGGAGATGTCACCTCCGCCCCCCGCACCGCAGGGCGCGCCTTCGACCGCAGCCGAGGCCGCACCAGCCACCGCCACACCGCGTACAGCAGGCCCAGCAGCGCGGCGAACGGCGCCACCGCACCGATCACCACCGTGATCCACCGAAGCGTCGCCACGAGCGCGTCCCAGCCGCCGCCGAGCGCCTCCAGGAACCCGGGGTCGTCGTCCTCCTGCGCGACCGCCGCCTCCGCCTCGGTCAGCGTCAGCGTGATCGTCGCCAGCGTCGTCCGGTCCTTCAGCGAGGCCTGCCGTGCCAACAGGGACTCCAGCTCCGCCTGACGGCTGCTCAGCTGCCCCTCCAGCGTGACCACGTCGGACAGGTTCGTCGCCCGCTCCATCAGCTCCCGCACCCGCGCCACACTCGCCCGCTGCGTCGCGATACGGCTCTCCACGTCCACCACCTGGTCGGTGACGTCCTTCGCGTCGGCCTTGCGGGAGAGCAGCTTTCCGGCACCCGCGAGCTCCGCGAGGACCGGGCCGTACCGCTCCTGCGGTACGCGCAGGACGACACGGGACGTCACGTGGGTGTCGTCGACGCGTTCGGTGGTCTCGTCCTCCACCCGGCCGCCCGCCCGCTCCGCCACCGCGCGCGCGTTCGCGAGTGCCTTGACCGCGTCCTTCACCTCCACGTCGAGTTCGGCGGTGCGGATGACGTGCGCCGCGGTCGGCGCCGAGGGCTTTGTCGTCCCCTCCCGGCCCGCCCCCTCCGCGGGCTTCTCGGCGGACTCGTCCGCCGCGTAGCCGGATCCGGCGGCCCCCTTGCCGCCGTCGTGCGCGGCCGGTTTGGCGTCGCCGGACGCGGAATCGTTCGCGCCGCAGCCGACGAGGCCGAGCGACGCGGTGAGCAACAGGACCGCGAGCGTTCGTCGTGCACCCATGAGACCCCCCAGGGTTGAAATGGTGAGCGGTTGCCGGTTCGACGGCTCACCCCTGGTGACCGGTTGCCCGTATCCGATCCCGAACCGGTCACGGTCAGGACTCGTTACGGGGGTCGTGCCGGCGTTTGAGAGAGTTGCCTCATGAACGTGGACACAGCGGCGCGTCATGTCGTCGTCATCGGGGGCGGCATCGCCGGTCTGGCCGCCGCTCACCGCCTGGTCGACGCCGGGGTGCGCGTCACCCTCGTCGAAGCCTCCGACCGACTCGGCGGCAAGCTCCAGGGCGGCGAGATCGCGGGAGTCCCGGTGGACCTCGGCGCCGAATCGATGCTCGCTCGCCGCGTCGAGGGCACCGACCTGGCCCGTGCGGTCGGTCTCGGGGACCGGCTCCAGCCGCCCGCCGTCGCGACCGCCGCGGTCTGGACCCGCGGCGCCCTGCGTCCCATGCCCAAGGGCCACGTCATGGGCGTCCCCGGCACCCAGGAGGCACTGGCCGGCCTGATCTCGCCCGAGGGGATCGACCGCATCGGGCGCGAGAAGGACCTGCCGCCCGTCGACGTCGGCGACGACGTCGCCATCGGCGCGTACGTGGCCGAGCGCATCGGCCACGAGGTCGTCGACCGGCTCGTCGAGCCGCTGCTCGGCGGGGTGTACGCGGGCGACGCCTACCGCATCTCGATGCGCGCCGCGGTTCCCGGCCTCTTCGACGCCCTGCGCCGCCACGCCACGCTCCTCGACGGCGTACGCGAGGTCCAGGCCAGGGGAGCGGCGCAGCAGGGCGCGGGGCCCGTCTTCATGGGCCTCGACGGCGGGATGGGCACCCTGCCCGCCGCCGTCGCCGCGTCCGTGCGCGACGGCGGCGGCGACATCCGCACCTCCACCGCCGTGCTCGGGCTGACCCGCACCGGCTCCGGCTGGCGGATCCGCACCGACCGCGAGCCGCTGACCGCCGACGCCGTCGTCCTCGCCACCCCTGCCTGGTCCGCGTCCGCGCTGCTGGCCGCCGAGTCCCCGGCCGCGGCCGCCGAACTCGGCCGCGTCGAGTATGCCTCCATGGCCCTGGTCACCCTCGCCTTCAGGCGGGCCGACCTCGGCTCGCCGCCGCCCGGCAGCGGCTTCCTCGTCCCGCCCGTGGACGGCCGGGCGATCAAGGCGTCCACCTTCTCCTCCAACAAGTGGAGCTGGGTGGCCGAGGGGGCGGGCGACCTGTTCGTCCTGCGCACCTCCGTCGGCCGCTACGGCGAGGAGCAGGCACTGGAACGCGAGGACTCCGAGCTGGTCGGCGTCTCCCTGACCGACCTCGCCGAGGCGATCGGCCTCACGGCCGCGCCCGTGGCCTCCGAGGTCACCCGGTGGACCGGCGGTCTGCCCCAGTACCCCGTCGGGCATCTCGCCCGGGTCGCCCGCGTCCGCGACGCGGTCGCGAAGCTGCCCGGCCTGCGGGTCTGCGGAGCGGCGTACGACGGCGTCGGCATCCCCGCATGCATCGGCAGCGGACAGCGCGCGGCGGACGAGATTCTCGCCACGCCGACCCTGGCGCGGGGCACTGATCGGGACGCGGGACAATAGCCGTATGAGTGCGCCCGAAAAGATCCCGAACGCAGGCAAGAAGGCCAAGGACCTCAACGAGGTCATCCGGTACACGCTGTGGTCCGTCTTCAAGCTGCGCGACGTCCTGCCGGAGGACCGTACCGGCTACGCCGACGAGGTCCAGGAGCTGTTCGACCAGCTCGCCGCCAAGGACGTCACCGTGCGCGGCACCTACGACGTCTCCGGGCTGCGCGCCGACGCCGACGTGATGATCTGGTGGCACGCGGAGACCGCGGACGAGCTCCAGGACGCGTACAACCGCTTCCGGCGCACCCGTCTCGGCCGCGCACTCGAGCCGGTCTGGTCGAACATGGCGCTGCACCGCCCCGCCGAGTTCAACAAGTCGCACATCCCGGCCTTCCTGGCCGACGAGACGCCCCGCAACTACGTCTCGGTGTACCCCTTCGTGCGCTCCTACGACTGGTACCTGCTGCCCGACGAGGACCGCCGCCGGATGCTCGCCGACCACGGCAAGATGGCCCGCGGCTACCCGGACGTGCGCGCCAACACGGTCGCGTCGTTCTCGCTCGGCGACTACGAGTGGATCCTGGCCTTCGAGGCGGACGAGCTGTACCGGATCGTCGACCTGATGCGCCACCTGCGCGCGTCCGAGGCGCGTATGCACGTGCGCGAGGAGGTCCCGTTCTTCACGGGCCGCCGCAAGAGCGTGGCGGATCTGGTGGCGGGGCTCGCGTAGCCCCGCGGAATCCCGACGGCGAAGGTTTCTCCGCGTTCCCGGCGGAAACCCAGCCGTCCACGACCGGGCTCGACGGCCCGGTCGCCCCGGCCGGGCCCGTGGAAACGGACCGCCGGCAGGGACCGTCTCCGGCCCCTGCCCTGGTCAGCCACGGACCTGGCTGCCTCGGCCGGGCCCGTGGAAACGGACCGCCGGCAGGGACCGTCAACGGCCCCTGCCCTGGTCAGCCACGGACCCGGTCGCGTCCCTGACCCGGAAGATCAGACGGCGTGCGGCAGCTTCCGCTGTTCCGCGTGCCGGTCCAGCGACACCGGGTCCGGCTCCGGGTGCGGCGCGCACGATGCGCGCCGCACCGGCGTCTTCCCGTGCAGCAGGTAGTCCTCCAGGTACGCGTTGACGCACGCGTTGTTCCCGCCGCCGATGCCGTGCGTGCCCGCGTCCTCCTCCGTGATCAGCACCGAGCCGCGCAGCCGCCGCTGCAGTTCCAGCGCCCCCTCGTAGGGCGTCGCCGCGTCCCGCTCCGCCGCCAGGATCAGCGTCGTCGGCAGCGCGCCCCGCGCCGTGCCCACGTCCACCGGTTGCTGCCGGGGCGCCTGCCAGAACGCGCACGGCAGGTTCATCCACGCGTTGTCCCACGTCTCGAACGGCGCGATCCGCGCGAGCCGCGAGTTGTCGCGGTCCCAGGTCTGCCAGTCCTCGGGCCAGGGGGCGTCGTTGCACTCCACCGCCGTGTAGACGGCGTTGGCGTTCTCCGCCGCCTTCTCGGTGCCCGGCTCGGGCGCGGCCTGGTCGATCAGCGGCTTCGGGTCGCCCTTCAGATACGCCGACAGCGCCTTCGCGCGCAGCGGCCAGTAGCCGTCGTGGTAGGCCACGCTCAGCAGCGCCGCATGAAGCTGCCCCGGGCCGACCTTGCCGCCGGCCGGCTTCGCCGCCAGCGCGGCGCGCACCCGTTCGTGACTGCGGGCGACCTCCTGGGCGGTGGTGCCCAGTTCGTACGTGGCTTGGTGCTTGGCCAACCAGGTGCGGAAGTCGGCCCAGCGGCTCTCGAACGCCTCGGACTGACGGAGGTTGTTGCGGTACCAGATCCTGCTCGGGTCGGGGTTGACCGCCGAGTCGAACACCATGCGGCGCACCTGGCGCGGGAACAGGGTCGCGTAGAGGGCGCCGAAGTACGTGCCGTACGACGCGCCCATGAAGGTCAGCTTCTTCTCGCCGAGCGCCGCGCGCAGCACCTCGAGGTCGCGCGCGTTGTTGAGCGACGTGTAATGGCGCAGTGCCGCACCGGCCTTGCTCGCGCAGCCCCGCGCGTACGCCTTCGCCTGCGCGATCCGCTTCTGCTTGTACGCGAGGGAGGGATGCGTCGGCGCCTGCGTCGGTGCCTGTACGAAGTCCGCCGGGTCCTGACAGGACAACGGCGCGGAGCGGTCCACGCCCCGGGGCGCGTAACCCACGATGTCGTACGCCCGCGCGATGTTCTTCCACTCGGGCAGCTCGGCCGCCATGGGGAAGGACATGCTGGACGCGCCGGGGCCGCCCGGGTTGTAGACGAGAGCGCCCTGCCGCTCCGACGGCCGGCCGCCGGCCCGCACCCGGCTGACGGTCAGCGTGATCTGACGGCCCGACGGCTTCGCGTAGTCCAGCGGGACCTTGACGGTGCCGCAGGTGACCGGCTCGGCCAGGTCCTCCTCCTTCGGGCAGGCGCCGAAGACGATGCCGGCGGCCGCGGCGCGCTCGGCCGCCACCGCCGTCCCGCGGGCCTCGGCGGACGTCAGGGAGGCGCCGCCGGCCGGACGGACGGCGCCGGCCGGAGGGGCGGTGAGCGTCGTGAGGACCAAGGAACCGAGGCCCGCCACGGCTCCGAACTTCGCAACTGTTCTCATCGCGTTCCCTTCGTGCACGTGCGGCGGCCGACGGCCGCGGGGACGAAAGGATCCTTTGTTGAGCGCTTGACGTTGTAAAGCACCGATATGTGCCGCGTGTCGGCCCCCCGGTGGCCGGAATCAGCGGATCCGGTCGACTGTCCGGCCGTCCGCGAAGGCGGCCCGCAGCTGCGGATCGTCGAGTGCGCGGATCCCGTGAACGGCGACCATGGTGAGTTGAGCGCGTTCACCGGCGCCGGACGCGGCGTGTGCGGCGGCCCGGTCGGTGAGGGAGGCGAGCAGCCGGTTGCCGGCGGGGGAGGCCCAGCCGAGGTAGGGGTGCACCTCGAAACGCGCTATGGCCAGACAGCCCAGCGTCATGGCGAGCGGCAGCGCGAACCACGCCACGACCGGACCGGGCCGTTGCCCCTGAGGGAGCGTCAGCACCGCGCCGACGGCCAGCACCAGGGTCGCAACGCTTGCCGCACGGACGGCGCGGATCGCGGAGACCACGGGATTCCTGGCCGTGTCGGGGACGGCGAGCCCGGCGCGGACGAGCCGGTCGGCGAGGACGCGTACGGCATCGGCGGCGGACACGGCCGTCCGCACCGCCGCCGTGCGGGCCTGGCCCGACGGACCGATCGCGCCGATGACCGAACGCTCCAGGTCGCTCTCGCCGTCGGGATCCACGACCGTCGCCCAGCCCGTGTGCGCCAGCAGCAGCCGGCGCTCGCGGTGCATCGACACGAGCGTCAGCTCGGTGACCCGCTGCGGGCCGCCGGCCAGGAACGCGGCCTCGGGCAGCGTGAGCTCGTACGTGCCGCACACCTCGGCGCCGGCCGCCTCGCCGTGTGCCTCCTCGGCTGCCTCGTCCAGGTGGTGGGGCGCGTCGGCCGCGGCCAGACACAGCCGCAGACAGCTGACCGCCGAGACGGCCCAGGCCAGAAGGACGAGGATGAGCCAGAGCATGGGCGAGTTCTACGCGAGGAGTGGGCGTCGCGCCACAGGTTGTTCGCGATATGGACGCGCCGGTGACGCCTGTCAGGAGCTGCTGGACGATCCACAGCTGGAACCGGAGGAGCCTCCGCAGCTCGAACCGACGGACGAGCCTCCGCAGCTCGAACCGCCGGACGAGCCTCCGCAGCCGGAGCCGCCGGACGAGCTGCCACAGCCCGATCCTCCGCTGCCGGCCCCGCAGCCCGAACCGGAGCCCGAACTCGCGCACCATACGGGCTCTGCGCAGGCGGCGGAGTCGTGCCCGGCGTACCCGGTGTGCGACACCGTGGAACGCGATCCGCGGCCGAGCCGGGCGGCGCCGGTCAACTGGGCCCGCAGGTGCGGGTCGGGGAGCGCCCGCACTCCGCGGAGCGCGATGAACGCGACGACGCCGGGGGCGGCGTGGGCGTGCGCGGCGCTGTAGGAGCGCAGGGCGCGGCGGCCCGCAGGGGCGACGCGACGGCCCGCACGGCCCGCCTGGTTGAAGCCGATCAGCATCCCCGGGAGCAGCGCGGGCAGAGCCGTCAGCACGAACGGCAGACCGACCGGCTTGTGCCCCGAGCCCATGAACTGCGCGATGGTCGCGAAGAGCGACAGAGGCAGGCCGATGAGGCAGACGATGCCCTGGATCTGTCCCCAGGCGGAGAGGCCGCTGTGCTGCCGGGGAGGCGTCATGAGCCCGCGGGCGGCGAGGGCGTGGCCGATCTCCTGCACGGCGGGGCTGCGCATGACGTCCTGCCGCACGAGGGGGAGCGCTCCGCTCGGAGCGGTGGCCAGTGCCCGGAACACCTCGCGCTCCACGGGGTCGTGCGCGACCGGGCGTACCGCCGTGACCACGCCGGGACCGCCGACGACGACCCTGCCGTCCGTGTGCAGCGCGGCGAGCGCCGCGTCGGCGACGCGGGCCGGGCCGCCCGCCAGGAAGGCGGCCTCGTAGGGGTGGTGGACGCGTGCGTCGCCGTGCGAGGCGCTGCGGAGGGCGGCGGAGACGTTGACGATCAGCAGCGCGGAGGAGAGTCCGACGGCGAGGTACAGGGAGAGGAGGACCATGGGGCTCACCTTCCGATTCCGGCGAGAGCCGCGCGGGCGGCGCGGGCGAACCGTACGGTCCGGCGCGGCGGCTCGGGCGCGGCGCGCTCCTGCCACCAGAGGGTGAGCCGTCGCCGGACGGCCGCGTCCTCGGGGCGGCCGGTGGCGAGGAGGTGCCCCACGAAGTCCATCGCGTCGCGCCGGTAACCGGCGTGCATGGGGCGGCTCCTGGCGTAGGAGAGGAACGCGGGGCGGTAGGCGTCGCCCAGGATCCGGGGAAGTTCGGGCGCGACCTTGCCGACGACGTCGGCCCGCTTGGCCAGGAGCGCCCTGCTCTGCACGCGCAGCCGACGCCGGTCGAACCCCTCGGGCGCGGGGGTCCCCGCGACGAGTGCGGACATCAAGGCGGCCTGTCCGATCGCCACCCGCTCCCGCGCGGCGTCGGTGTCGTGCGGCGGGACGTCGACACGCTCGCGCGCGTCGCCTCCCGCCTCGGACTCGGCGGGCGCGGCGGGCCCGTTCGTCGTGCGGAGCGTCTCGCGGATCCTGGACAGCTCGGCCGACAGGGCCTTCGGCCCGGGAAAGTCGTCGTCACGTTCCAGCAGCACCCCCGGCGGGCACACCCTCGCGCGGAGGTCCGCGAGCACGTCCAGGACCGGCTGCGTCACCGGGTGCGCGTGGGTGTCGTGCCAGACGCCGTCCCGCTCGACGCCGCCCGCCACGTGCACGTACGCGATCGCCTCCACCGGCAGCGCGTCCAGCGCCATCGAAGGGTCCTCGCCCCGGTTCACACGGTTCGTGTGCAGGTTGGCGACGTCGATCAGGAGTCGCACGCCCGTCCGCTCGACCAGCTCCGCCAGGAACTGGCCCTCCGTGAGCTCCTCGTCCGGCCAGCTGATCAGCGCCGCGATGTTCTCCAGCGCGAGCGGCACCGGCAGCGAGTCCTGCGCGATGCGCACGTTCTCGCAGAGCACGGACAGCGCGTCCCATGTGCGCGGCACCGGCAGGAGGTGGCCCGCCTCCAGCACCGGGGACGCGGTGAGGGGGCCTCCGGCCCGTACGAACGCGATGTGCTCGGTCACCAGCGGCGCGTCCAGGGCCGCGGCCCGCTCCGCCAGGTCGGCGAGGCGACGCGCCGAGGGCCGGTCGGCGCCGCCGAGGCCGAGCGAGACCCCGTGCGGGACGACGCGCGTGCCGCGCTCCCGCAGCCGGGTCAGCGAGGCCGGCAGGTGCCCGGGGCAGATGTTCTCCGCGACGACCTCGACCCAGTCGACGTCCGGCAGGCGTTCCACCGTCTGCGCGATCTCCGGCCGCCAGCCGATTCCGATGCCGAGTTCCATGACGTCGCCCTCCTCTGCCCGGCAAGCCTCTGCCCGACATGTGATGTGCAGAGGTCATGGCCCCGCCGGGCACGGGTGAATCCGCAGAGGGGGACGTTCAGAGCTACATCTGAGGTTCCGCCGGGGGATGCCTCACCCGGCCGGGGGCACCTCGGGACGGTTCGTGTTCACCGTGCCCGGCGCCCCGGGCGACGGCCGTGACGTGACGGTCACGTCACCGGTCGGCTGCGCGGGTGCCGGCGCGGGCGGCAGGTTCCCGTCCGGCGCCGGAGGACCGCTCGGGCTCGCCGTCGCCTTGCCGGCCGCCTCGTTCGCGATCGCGTCGAAGTCGACCATCCCGGTCGCCTCCAGCATGGTGATGTGGTCGAGCACCGTCTGGTTGGCGTCGCTCGCGAGCTGGCGTATCAGCGTGTTGCGGGTCGTGTGCCGGACCTCCGCTATGGCCGCGAAGACCTTGCCGTGCGCGTTGCGCAGCAGGTTGGCGAACTTGCGCTCGTACTCCTGTCCGCTCGCCGCGGACAGTTCCCGCAGCCAGCCCTGCTGCTGCTCCGTGGGCTGGTTGGGCAGTGCGACGCCCAGCTTCGCCGCCACGTCACGCGCCCGCCGGTCCAGATCGGTGTGGCCGACGATGAGGTGGTCGCCCGCCTCCTTGATCGCCTGGCTCGGCGCCCGCTCGATGGCCTGCTGGCCCGCGGGCAGCTCCCACAGGCCCGCCAGCCGCACCTTCACCAGCAGGTCGCGGTCGGCAGCCGAGAGGGGGCCCCACTGTGTCGCGACGGTCGAGGCGTTGAGGTTCGCCTGCCCCGTACCGGAGCGGTCGGCGTAGGACCAGACGGGAAACGCCAGCGCGCCGACCGTGACGACCAGAGCCGCGATGATGAGTGCTGTCCCGTTGATGCGCCGCAACAATGTGCCTCCCTGGCCGATGCGTGACACGGCAGCCGAAACCGCCCCCCAACTGACTGGCCGGTCAGTGGCCGGCCCGTCCCGCCGGTCGAACATAGCCGGTCAACCTACTTGGCGGTACTGATGTATACGCACCCGGGGGCCGGGATGTTCAGCCGCGCAGCGCCGGATGATCGGCGATCACCGTGCACGACCCCGGAGCGATCTCGGTGAACCCCGCGTCGCGCACCACCGGCAGTCCGCTGTCGGTGAGCGCCCGCCAGTGTGCCGGATCGGCGGTGCGCACCGACAGGCGACAGCCGGCCGTCCGCCACGCCTTGCGGTCCGTCTCGGAGAGTTCCCACCAGGCGAGTTGGGCACCGTGGCCCACCTGGGCCATCGCCTTGCCGGCCGACATGTCCAGGTCGGGGCTCAGCCACAGCACCGGACCGTCGAGGTCGGGGGCGGCGGGCGGTGCGGGATCGTCGAGATCGGTGCCGGACACCTGCAGCTTGGCGAGTTCCTTCGGCCAGCCGTCGAGCGGGACGGGCGGGAAGACCCGTACCTCCGCCCGCTCGCCGGTCACGGTGATGCCCGGCAGCGTGCACGCCCGGCGCCACTCCGCGCCGCGCGCCCGGCGCACCACCTTGCGGATACGCGCGTCCTGCCAGTCCCGCATCGCCTGGGCCCACTCGCCCTCACCCACGGACCGTTCGTCACCGAGGATCTCCAGGACGGCGCGCGCCGCGGTCTCCAGCGCGTCGGTGCGGGCGGGCGGTTCGGCCTTCTCGATCCGTACGACCAGCGGCAGGACGAACTGCGGTGCCGCGTCGCGCAGGCGGTTCTCGTGCCGGAAGGGACTGTCCGCGGGCCGGGCGGTCTCGGTGCCGGTGTTCTCGCTGCTCACCCGATCAGTGTGCCAGCCGCCACGCCGCGCCCTTCGGGGCAGTTGGCGGAACCAGTGGCTCCGGGCGACCATGCCCCCCATGAAGAGCGATCTTTTCAACGGCGACAACATGGCGCAGCAGGCGACGGTGCCGGGGATGACCCTGCAGAACGCCAAGTCGGTCAAGTACGCGGTCAACGGGGAGATGCACGCGCGTCAGGGCTCGATGATCGCTTTCCGCGGCAATCTCCAGTTCGAGCGCAAGGGTCAGGGCATCGGCGGCATGCTCAAGCGCGCCGTCACGGGCGAGGGCCTGCCGTTGATGGCGGTGCGCGGCCAGGGTGAGGCGTGGTTCGCGCACGAGGCGGCCAACTGCTTCATCGTGGACATCGAGCAGGGCGACGCGCTGACCGTCAACGGCCGCAACGTGCTGTGCTTCGACGCGACCCTCTCCTACGAGATAAAGGCGGTGAAGGGCGCCGGCATGACGGGCGGCGGACTCTTCAACAGCGTCTTCACCGGCTACGGGAAGCTCGCGGTCATCTGCGAGGGCAGCCCGATCGTGATCCCCGTCACCCACCAGCAACCGGTGTTCGTGGACACGGACGCGGTCGTCGGCTGGAGCGCCCACCTGAGCACCTCGCTGCACCGCTCGCAGTCCATCGGATCGATGATCCGGGGAGGTTCGGGCGAGGCGGTCCAGTTGAAGCTGGAGGGCGAGGGGTTCGTGATCGTCAGGCCCAGCGAGGCCACTGCGCAGAAGGCGGCGCAGAGCTGAGGCTGCAAGGAGTCGGCCGCCGTTACGGCCTCGGCGGTCCGTGGGTGCTGCGCGGCGTCGACCTCGACCTCGCCCCGCGCACCCTGGTCCGCGTCGAAGGCGCCAACGGCAGCGGCAAGTCGACACTGCTCAGGCTGCTCGCCGGCGTCGACGCCCCGACAGAGGGCCGTGTCACGGACCGGCCACGCACGGCGTACGTGCCCGAACGGTTTCCGGCCGCGCTGCCGTTCACCGCACACGGCTACCTGGTCCACCTGGGACGGATCCACGGCCTCGGCCGACGGGCCGCTTCGGCTGCCGCGGCGCGGTGGCTGGAGCGCTTCGGCGCCGCGGGCCATGCCCGTACGCCGCTCGGTGAGCTGTCCAAGGGCACCAGCCAGAAGGTCGCCGTCGCCCAGGCGCTCCTCGCCGGGCCGGAGCTGCTGGTGCTCGACGAGGCGTGGACCGGACTGGACGCGGCGGCCCGCCAGGAACTCGACCGCGCGGTCGCCGAACATGTCGCGGCGGGGGCGACGGTCGTGTTCGTCGACCACGATCCGCGCCGGCTGGCGGGCGCGGTCGATGTGGTGCACTCCGTTCGGGAGGGCCGGCTGACGCGGGCCGGACCGCGGTCCGCCGACGGGCCGCCGGGGCCGCGCTCCCGGATCGTGGCGGTGGGGCCGCCGGGTGCGGCGCCGCCCGGGGACCTGCCCGGCGCGCCCGACGGCGTCCCGGGCCGGGACGGCGCGACGGTGTTCTCCGTCGCGGCCGCGCACTCGGACGCCCTGCTCCGGGCGCTGCTGACGTCCCGGCCGCCGTGGCACATCCGCCGGCTCGACCCTCCTCCAGTGCCTCGCCCGACGACATCAGCGGTGCCCGCCCCGGCACCGGCCGCCGGCACGCAAGACCCGGCCCGCCCTGCCGCGCAGGCGCCGGGTGGTCCGGGCGACGCGGCCGGCGACGCCGCTTCGGACGGCCGGCCCGGCGGCGCCCCCGCACGGCGCGTACCGGACGAGGAGCCGGGCCGCGCCTCGGCGGCGGGTCGCGACGCGTCCGGCGAAGAGGCCACCCGCACGCACACGACCACGGGGCACGACACACCATGACCGCTCTCTTCGGCTATCAGGCCGCTCTCCTGCTGCGCTCCCAGCGGTGGCTGCCGCCCGTGCTGCTCTACGCCATCACCCTGGCCGTCGGCGTGCAGGGCGGCAGGCCGGTGCTCGACTCACTGGGCTGGACGGCCGCCGCGCTCCTGCCGGTCACTGCCTGGCTGGTGCGGGTCTGCGCCACCCAGGAGCCGCCCGCCGCGCGCGCCGTCACGGCCGCCGCCGCGGGTCCGCCGCGGGCACACCTGTCGGCCCTGCTCGCCGCCGTGGCCTGCGCCGGGGTGCTCGGCGCCGCGGCCACCGGGGTCGTCGCGCTGATCAGCGACGCGAGGAGCGCCGACCACCGGGTCGTGGTCCCCCTGCTGCCCGCCGCGGCGGCCGGGCTGCTCGCCTGTGCGGTGAGCGTGCTGGTGGGCGCCGCGGTGGGCGCGCTGTGCACCCGGCCCCTGCTGCACGCGCGCGGCTGGTCGCTGCTGGCCACCGCGACGGCGGCGCTGCTGGCGCTGGTGACCACCGGCTCGCCGGCGCAGCACGCGGTGAGCGGCCTGGTCGCCGGCTCGCGGACAGGGGCGGTGCACCTGCCGGTGACCGCCCTGGCGGCCGCGGCGCTGATCGCGGCCGCGGCGGCCGCGATCGCCTGCCTGCTGTGCTCCCTGCGGGGCGCGGACGGGGGAGCGGCCTCGGCCTGAGGCAGGGCCGCCGTCGCCCCCGGTCGCGGACTACAGTCGTACGTATGGACGAGCCGTACCGCGAGACTCCGACCGACTCCGGCACCGCCGCCGGAACGGCCGCGGACGCGGCACCCGGCGAGGAGTTCGCCGAGTGCGTGCTGTGCCGCGAGCCGACCGAGTACCCCGCGTCCGTCAAGGGCGCCCCGCTGTGCCCCGTGTGCGAGTGGCGAGAGGCCGAGAAGTCGGCCTGCTCCGGCTGAGCCGGGGCGGGCGGACGCCTACGAGGCGCGCATCAGGTCCGAGACCTTCACGAAGCGGTACCCGCGGCGGCGCAGCTCCGGGACGATCCGGCGCACCGCCTCCTCGGTGACCGGCGCCGCGCTGCGCGTGCAGTGCATGACCACCACCGAACCCGGTCGCACCCCGGCGAGGACCTGCTCGGCGACGGCGTCCGCGTCGGCGGCGAAGGCGTCGCCGCTGACGACGTCCCACTGCACCGCGGTGACCTCAACGGGCGCGACCGCGCGCAGCGCGCGGTCGTCGTAGCAGCCGCCGGGGAAGCGGAAGTACGGCACCGCGTTGCGCACCCCGGCCTTCTCGAACGCCGTGAAGGCGCGTTCCACGTCCGCCCGCATGTCCTTCGCGGCGACGACCGGGAGTCCGTAGCAGCCGGACGTGAAGGCGTGGTGGCTGTAGGAGTGGTTGGCGGTCTCGAAG
This sequence comes from Streptomyces sp. NPDC049597, assembly GCF_040675505.1. Lineage (NCBI taxonomy): Bacteria > Bacillati > Actinomycetota > Actinomycetes > Kitasatosporales > Streptomycetaceae > Streptomyces > Streptomyces sp. NPDC049597. The sequence continues at coordinate 73,984 of NZ_JBFAOY010000018.1, read as the reverse complement.
AGCGGGTCCGTGCCGATGGCTCTGGCCTGCGCGGGGTACTCCTCGGCCCAGCGGCCGGTCATGAAGACGGTGGAGGGAACCTTCAGCGCGCGCAGCGCCGTGATGAGTCCCGGGTTGTCGAAGCGCTCGCCCCGTGCGGCGCGCGGGCCCTGGTCGGCGGTCATGTCCGCGTCGAAGGTGAGGGCGACCGTCATGGGGGCGTCGGCGGCCGGAGCCGCCGCACGCCGGAACACGGGCGTCAGCCCGCGCGGTCCGGGGGCGAGCGTCGGCGCCTTCGGTCGCTGCCGGGCGCCCGGTTGGCGGGGGTTGCCCGGCTGGGGCGACGCGGCCTCCTGGCCGGGCGGGGCGGGGGAGTCGGACGCCCCGAGTGCGGCGGCGCGGGGATCGGCGCCGGAGGAGGTGCCGGTGCCGCATCCGACAAGTACAGCGGCCAGGGCAGCCATGGCCGCACATCTTCGCGCAGAAGTGGTCACTGGCGGAAAATATACGATCATCGGCCCGATGGGCCGTCAGGGACGCTGCTGCGTCGGGGTTGCCTTCACGGCACCGCGTTCGGCCGTGTCCGTTGCACCGTGCAATGATGCCTCCGGCTCGTCCCACGGTCCGCCGCGCGGATCTCGCGTTCAGGAGGAATGGCATGACCCAGCCCCCCACGGCCGGTGTGCTCGCCACCATGCAGGACCTGCTCGCCGTGCCGGAAGGCCGGGGCGGCGCCGTGTGGCGGCTGGATCCGGCCGCCCGCCAGCTGGACGCCAACGTCATCCGCGTCCTGCCCGGCGACAGCGTCGCGCGCCATGTCGAGCCCGACCTGGACGTGCTGCTGTGTGTGCTCACCGGCAGCGGTGAACTCACCGTCGGCGACGAGGTCCAGCGGCTCGAACCCGGCTGCGTCGCCTGGCTGCCCCACGGCATCGGGCGCGCCCTCGCCGCCGGGCCGGACGGGCTCGTCTACGTGACGGCGCACCGGCGGCGGGCCGGTCTCTCCATCAGGCCGGCGGCCCCCGCGGCCCCCGCCGCCCCTGGCGGCCCGGCCGCGGAGGGCGGCGAGTCCGCCTGTCTGCTCCACCGGATCTGCCCCGGCTGCGACCGTCCCGCCGAGGACGCCGGTGCACGGTACTGCAGCCGCTGCGGCACCGAACTGCCGCAGGCCGACGGCTTCTGACGCCCCGTCGGCCGTGCGGAAGGCGTCTTTCACGACGGGCGCCGATGAGCACAACGCCCGCCTCCTGCGTATCAAGGGTCGGACGCGTCCCCCGGTTCCCTCCGGCAACCGGATTCCGTACCCCCGCAGGAGGCAGCGAGTTGAGTCACAGGCGAATACCCAAGCGAAAGGCCGTGCTTGCAGGAGCAGGGGCGGTGGGCATCGCCGCGGCGGCCGTGCTGCTGCCGCAGGCCAACGCGTCGCAGTCCGATTCCGGCGCCGACGCGGCCCCGAGGGCGATGAGCGCCGCTTCCGCCCAGGACCTGCTGTCGCGGCTGGGCCCCGAACTGGGCGACGCGTACGCGGGCGCCTACTACGACGCGGCGAAGAAGCAGCTCGTGGTGAATGTCGTCGGTGACGACGACGCCATGGGACAGGTCAACGAGACCGGCGCCGTGGCCAGAGGCGTCGAGAACAGCATGGGCGAGCTGAAGGCCGCGGCGAGCACACTGGCCGCGAAGGCCACCATTCCCGGCACGGCGTGGGCCGTCGACCCGAGGACCAACCGGATCCTGGTCACCGCCGACCGCACCGTTGTCGGCGCACGCTGGGACAAGCTGGAGTCGGCCGTCGGGTCGCTGGGCTCGGGCACGGCCCGTATCGAGAAGTCGGCGGGCGAGTTCAGGACCTTCCTGGAAGGCGGCGACGCGATCTTCGGGGGCGGAGCGCGCTGTTCGCTCGGCTTCAACGTGACCACGCAGGAGGGTGCGCCGGGCTTCCTCACGGCAGGCCACTGCGGTGTGGCCGCCGAGCAGTGGTCCGAGGACGCGGGCGGCGCCCCGATCGGTACGGTCCAGGCGGCGACGTTCCCCGGCGACGGCGACTTCGCCCTGGTCGCGTACGACGACCCGGCGACGCAGGCGCCGAGCACGGTCGACCTCGGGAACGGCCAGACGCTGGACATCGTGGGCGTGGGCGACGCGGCGGTCGGTCAGCAGGTGTTCCGCATGGGAAGCACCACCGGCCTCGACGACGGCCAGGTCACGGGGCTGAACGCGACCGTGAACTACCCCGAGGGCACCGTCACCGGGCTGATCCAGACCGACGTCTGCGCGGAGCCTGGCGACAGTGGCGGAGCGATGTTCACCCGCGAGGGCCTCGCGATCGGCCTGACATCGGGCGGCAGCGGCGACTGCACGTCGGGCGGCGAGACGTTCTTCCAGCCGGTGACGACGGCGCTGGCCGCGGTCGGCGCGCAGATCGGCGCGGGCGGTGCCGGGGACGGCAACGGCGCGGGTGGCGGGGGCGGCGGCGCGCAGGACGCCGGGGGCGCGAACGGCGCGGGCAACGGCGCCGGCGACGCGCAGGACGGCGGCGACGCCGACGGGGTCGCCCGTCGGCAGGGCTGACCGCACGCGGCACCGGGGCGGCGGAGCTCCGGGCGGCCTTCCGGCCCCCGGAGCTCCGCCGCCCTCAGTCCGTCTCCGGGCCGTCGGCCGCGCAGTCGCCGGCTCCCGCGCCGCTCCCCGCCGTGTCCAGCGTCGCGGTCAGCGCGTCCAGCTCGGCACGCAGCGCCCGCATCCGGTCGAGCGGCAGACCCGTGGCCTCCGCGATCCTGCGCGGCACGCCCTGCGCCCGGCCGCGCAGTGCCTCGCCCTCGGCGGTGGGCCGCGCGGTCACGGAACGCTCGTCCGCCACACCGCGCCGGCGTTCCACGTACCCCGTCGCCTCCAGGCGCTTGAGCAGCGGGGACAGCGTGCCCGAGTCGAGGCGCAGGTGCTCGCCGATCTGCTTGACGGGCAGTTCCCCGTGCTCCCAGAGGACCAGCATCACGAGGTACTGGGGGTAGGTGAGGCCCAGGTCCTTCAGGGCCGAGCGGTAGACGCCGTTGAACGCGCGCGCCGCCGCGTGCAGTGAGAAGCAGATCTGGTGGTCGAGGCGCAGGAAGTCCTCGTCCGCCACATCGCGCAGTGTTGTGTTCTCCGTGCGTCCGTCGCGTCCGTCCATGTGCCCAGACTACCAAGGTGCGCACGATTGAGTTGTGCACAACTTAATCGTGTGCTTTATTGATGGGGCGGCCCGCTCCACGGCGGACCGCCACCGCATCACCGGACGAAGAGGGATGGACTCATGGACGCGCTCTACACCGCTGTCGCCACCGCCAACGGCCGCGAAGGCCGCGCCGTCAGCTCGGACGGCCAGATCGACCTGCCGCTCGCGTTCCCCGCGGCCCTCGGCGGGAACGGGCAGGGCACCAACCCCGAGCAGCTGTTCGCCGCGGGCTACGCCGCCTGCTTCGCCAGCGCGATGGGCGCCATCGGCCGCCAGGAGAAGATCGACGTCAAGGACGCCTCGGTGACCGCCGAGGTCTCCATCGGCAAGGACACCGACGGCGGTTTCGGCCTTTCCGTGATCATGCGCGTCGAGCTCCCCGACCACCTGCAGGGCGACGCGGGCCGCGAGCTGCTGGAGAAGACGCACGCGTACTGCCCGTACTCCAAGGCGACCCGCGGCAACCTCCCGGTCGAGCTCGTCATCGAGTGACCGCCGGTCCGCGAGGGCTTGGTCAGGTCCCGGCCAGCAGCCACTCGCGGCACTTCGCCGCGTCGAAACCGCCCGGCGGGAACCGCGGGTCCATGGCTTCGAGGTGTTCCAGCAGAAGGGCGCTGACCGCCCAGTTGCGGTACCACTTGTGGTCGGCCGGCACGACGAACCAGGGTGCCGCCTCGGTCGAGCACCGTTCCAGGGCGATCTCGTACGCCTCCTGGTAGGCGGGCCACAGCTCCCGTTCCTCCAGGTCGCCGGGGTCGAACTTCCAGTGCTTGTGAGGGTTGTCGATCCGCTTCAGCAGGCGGCGGCGCTGCTCGTCGAAGCCGATGTGCAGGAAGACCTTGACCAGGGTGACGCCGTCCTCGGCGAGCTCGTTCTCGAAGCGGTTGATCTGCCCGTAGCGGCGGTTGAGCCGCTCGCGGGGGACGAGCTCGCGCACGCGGGCGATCAGCACGTCCTCGTAGTGCGAGCGGTCGAAGATACCGATCTCGCCGGGGTGCGGCAGCGCCTGGCTGATGCGCCACAGGAAGGGCTGGCCGCGCTCCTGCGGCGTCGGCGCCTTGAAGGCCTTGATACGGCAGCCGACCGGGTTGAACAGGCCCACGACGTGCTTGAGCGTGCCGCCCTTGCCGCTGGTGTCCATGCCCTGGAGCACCAGCAGCAGGCGGCGGCGGTCGCCGGCCGTGGCCGCCGCGTACAGCCGCTCCTGGAGATCGGCGAGGCGCGGGGCCATCAGGGCGGTCGCCGCCAGGCCGGCCGCCTTGTCGGGCGGGCCGCCCGGGGTGGCGGACGGGTCGTGGCGGGACAGGTCGACACGGTCGCCCGGCGTGATCCGCAGCAGCTCGCTCAGCGGCACGGGCCGCTGCGGCTCGTCCGCGGTCCCGGCGGTCTGCTCGGGCCGGTTCTCGGCGTCGTCCTCGGCCACCGCGTGCCCCTTTCACGTCCGTGCGCCTCTCACGATCGTGCGACGCGACACGCACCACCGCGAGCGCGGCGCCACCGCTGTCCGCGATGCGGGACGCGCCTGGGTGGTGTCGCTTCCACAGGGCGACGGGCCCGCAGAGGCGAACCCCGGTCGGCCGCGAACGCCCGCGGGGCGGGGAACGCCCCGGGGCGAACGCCTGCCGGGCGGGCGCACCCGCCCGGGGCCGACGCGCCCGCCGGCGCGGTGCCGCGTGCGGCGCGCCCGCGGGCGTCGTGGCGGGGGCCCGGCCGGTCAGCGCCAGGGGCCGGTGACCGCGAACGTCGTGCCCGGCGTGTAGCAGTTCACGTACATCGTGCAGCCGTCCGGCGAGAACGCCACGCCCGCGAACTCGCCCCACTCGGGCTCCTCGGAGGTGCCGATGTTCTGCGCGTTGCGTGCCATCGGATACACCTCGCCGCGCTTGGTGAGCCCGTACACGTGCTGCGCGCCGTTCCCGTCCTCGCACACCATCAGGCCGCCGCTCGGCGCGAGGCAGATGTTGTCGGGCGACTCGCCCGGCAGCCGGATGTCCGAGTCCGGGCCGAAGACGATCACCAGCGTGAGGCGCCGCCGTCCGGGCTCGTACTTCCACACCTGTCCGTAGTGGTCCGCCGCCGAGCCCTCCGCGCTGCGCGCGTAGCTCGACACGAAGTAGACCGAGTTGCCGCCCCAGTAGCACCCCTCCAGCTTCTGGGCGTGGGTGATGCCCCGGGGGCCGAAGTCCTGGAGCCGGATCGGCGTCTGCTTCGCCTGGCTGTCCGGTACGGGCACCCACTCGATCCCCTCGAAGCGCGCCCCGATCTCCTGTATCTCCGACAGGTCGGGCACGCCCGGCACCCGCATCGCCTCGAGTTCACCGCCCGCCCGCAGCGAACCGGTCCCGCCCATCGGCTTGTTGGGCAGGAAGCGGTAGAAGAGGCCGAACGGTCGCTGGAAGGCGTCCTCCGTCTCGTACACGATCCCGCTCGACGGGTCGATGGCGATCGCCTCGTGCTGGAAGCGGCCCATCGCGGTGAGCGGCACCGCTCCCGTGCGGCGCGGGTCGGCGCCGTCGACCTCGAAGATGAAGCCGTGGTCCTTCGTGTAGCCGTTGGTGCCGGCCCTGTCCTCGTTTTCCTCGCAGGTGAGCCAGGTGCCCCACGGGGTGGGCCCGCCCGCGCAGTTGACGGCGGTGCCGGCGATGGCGACCTGCTGCGACACCACGTTGTTGCGGCCGTCCAGCTCCAGCGCCGTACAGCCTCCCTTGCCCATCGGGTCGTAGGTCAGGCCGCTGACGGCCGGCACGGGGATCCGGGCGTTGTGCCGGTTCTCGTGGTTGCGGACGAGGTGGACGCGGCCGCGGCGGCCGGCGAAGGCCGCCATGCCGTCGTGGTTGCTCGGCACCCTGCCCTGCCCGTGGCTCAGCTGGTCGCCCTCCCGGGACAGGACCGTGTAGCGGAAGCCTCTCGGCAGATCGAGCAGGCCGTTCGGGTCCGGCACGAGCGGGCCGTACCCGCCGTTGCCGCGGGCGGCCGCGCTGCCCGCGAAAAGTTCGGAGAACGCACCGGTGAACGCGATACCCGCGCCGACCGCACCGGCACCGGCCAGAACGTGACGTCGTGAAGCGGTCATGAGGCACCAACTCTCTGCTGGCGGACAGGAGATGTGACCCGCATGTGTGTATCACGCAGATGGTGTTCGCGTAACCATGCGGGCCACGGTGCCTGGTGGTGCGGCTGCTCAGCCCAGTTCGGCGGTGAGCGTGATCGTCGTGCCCGTCAGCGCCTGGCTCACCGGGCAGTTCGCCTTGGCGTCCTCGGCGGCCTTGGCGAAGGCGGCCTCGTCCAGGCCCGGGACCGTGCCCACGACGGTCAGGTGGATGCCGGTGATGCCCTCGCCCGGCTGGAAGGTGACGTCGGCCTTCGTCTCCAGGCGGGCCGGCGGGGTGCCCGCGCCGGCGAGGGCGTGCGAGAGGGCCATCGAGAAGCAGCTGGAGTGGGCGGCCGCGATCAGTTCCTCGGGGCTCGTCCGGCCGCTGGCAGGTGCCTCGGCGCGGGCAGCCCAGGTGACCGGGTACTCGCCGACGCCGGAGGAGTCGAGGCTGACGACGCCCTTGCCGTCCAGCAGGCTGCCTTCCCAGACGGTGTGGGCCTGACGCGTGGTGGCCATGGTGGTTCCCTTCAGATCGGGTATTACCGCCCCAACCTACTGCGCCACCAAGGCCTTCGCGTCCCGCGCCAGCGCGGTGAGCCGGGAGATCGCCCGGAAGTACTTCTTCCGGTAGCCGCCGTTCAGCATCTCGTCACTGAACAGCCTGTCGAACGGAAGGCCGGAGGCGAGCACCGGGACCTCCCGGTCGTACAGCCGGTCGGCGAGGACGACGAGCCGCAGCGCGGTCGACTGGTCGGGCACCGGCTGGACGTCGGTCAGGCACACGGCCCGCACCCCGTCGGTCAGCGCGCCGTAGCGGCTCGGGTGGACCCTGGCCAGATGCTCCAGAAGCCGCGGGAAGTCGTCGAGGGAGGCGTCCTCGGTCGCGTACGCGGCCTTGGTGACCTGCTCGTCGGAGTACGGGGGAGGGGCCTCGGGCAGACCGCGGTGACGGTAGTCCTCGCCGTCGATCCGCAGCGGGCGGAAGTGGGCGGACAGGCCCTGGATCTCGCGCAGGAAGTCGGCGGCGGCGAACCGGCCTTCACCGAGCTTGCCGGGCAGCGTGTTCGATGTCGCGGCGAGCGCGACGCCCGCGTCGACCAGCTTGCCGAGCAGGGTGGACACGAGGACGGTGTCGCCCGGGTCGTCGAGCTCGAACTCGTCGATGCACAGCAGCCGGTGTCCGCTGAGCGTGCGCACGGTCTGCTGGAAGCCGAGCGCGCCGACCAGGTTCGTGAGCTCGACGAACGTGCCGAAGCCCTTGAGCGCGGGTTCGGCGGGGGTGGCGTGCCAGAGCGAGGCGAGCAGGTGGGTCTTGCCGACGCCGTAGCCGCCGTCGAGGTAGACCCCGCGCGGCGCGGCGGGCGCGGCGTTCCTGGGGGCTCTGGAGAACCAGCGCCGCTTGCCGCCGCCCACGGCGTGCGCACCGCCGAGGCCGGACGCGAAGTCGCTCAGCACCTTGACGGCCTCGACCTGGCTCGGCTGCTGGGGATCGGGGACGTACGTGTCGAAGCGCACCGCGTCGAAGCGCGGCGGCGGCACCATCTCGGCGACCAGACGGTCGGCGGGGACGTGCGGCTCGCGGGCGCAGAGCGACAGGGGCGCGGCTTCGGTTATCGGGCTGGTCGGCACAGTACCCAACTGTAAGGGCCATGTAAGACTGCACAGCATGCGACGCCTGTTCCCTGTGACCGACCAGACACCGCCCGCCGACGTACGGGAAGACCGGGAGTGGTCGCTCGACGAGTTGGCCGAGGCCTACGCGTACCCCGCCGATGAGGAGCGGGAGGGCGCCTGGCTGCGGGCGAACATGGTCTCCTCGCTCGACGGCGCGGCCCAGCACGACGGCCGCTCGCAGCCCATCTCCTCCGACGCGGACATGCGGATCTTCGGCACCCTGCGGGGTCTCGCCGACGCCGTGGTCGTCGGCGCGGAGACCGTACGGCTCGAGGGCTACCGGCCCGCCCGTGCGCGGGAGGCCTTCGCCGACCGCAGGGCCGCGGCCGGGCAGGGGCCCGCGCCCGCGATCGTCGTGGTCAGCGCCTCGCTCGGCCTGGACTTCTCGCTGCCGCTGTTCACGCAGCCCCTCGTGCCGACGCTCGTCCTGACCGGCGCCGCCGCTGCCCCGGAGCGGATCAGGGACGCGGAGAAGGCGGGGGCGGAGGTCGTCGTCGCGGGTGACGGACCGGGTGTCGAGCCGGCGAGGGCCGTACGCGCGCTCGCCGAGCGCGGCCTGGTGCGGCTGCTGACCGAGGGCGGTCCCCGGATGCTGGGCCAGTTCGCGGCGGCCGGGGTGCTGGACGAGCTGTGCCTGACGGTGTCGCCGACGATGACGGTGGGCGACGCGCAGCGCATCGCCGGCGGCCCGGCGCTCCCGGACCCGGCCCGTTTCGCCCTGGCGTCGGTCCTGGAGGAGGCGGGCTTCCTCTTCACCCGGTACCGGAAGGTGTGACGGGACGGCCGGGAGTGCCCCGGCCATCCGGATGGCGTACCCGGGGCGGTCGGGGCGATGGCGGGGGTGGCCGGTGCGCGAGGACCCAGGGTGGGGACGGCCCTGTGCGGGCAGCCGCAGTCGGGTGTCCGTTGTCCGTACGGGCGCGCGAGGGCAGTCGTCGCGCGCCGTGGGCGCACGCTCGTCGGCGACAATCGCGGAATTTGCCGTTCCGCTTAGCTCCCGGGGGGCACACTTATCTCGCAGACCCCGTGCTGCACGGGGAAGGATGCTTTCCGCAGAAGGGCTCCTGAACGTGTTCACAAGCGTATTGATGATCGAGAAGCCCCTGACCTCGGAGGACGTGGAGTTCGTCACCACCCTGCACGGGGACGAGGGCGTCTCTTTCATCGTGCTGATGCAGCCGCGCGGTGACCAGGCCGACGTCCTGCTGCGGGCCATCGACGACGTCGCGCTCGGAGAGCTCAAGGAGGCCGTCCGGGAGGGCGAGGAGCCGGAGGGCGAGGCGGCCAAGGCCCCGGCCCAGCGCGGCCTCGAACACTCCCTGGCCGCCCTGCGCGCCGCGGGCTGCGAGGCCGTGGGCCAGGTCGTGGAGGACCACCCGCTGGACAAGCTGAAGGCCGTCGTCGACGAGGCCGGCGCGGACGAGGTGATCGTGCTGACCGCGCCGCACTACGTGGAGGAGTTCTTCCACCGCGACTGGGCCTCCCGTGCCCGGCACAAGGTCGGCGTGCCGGTGCTCAAGCTCTTCGCGCACAGCAAGTAGCACGGCAGGTGGCGGGCCGGGGGATGGCCCGCAGGCAATAGGGTGGGCCCCTGCACGTGTACGCGACCCCGGGAGACAGACACATGGCACCCGCCGTTCCCAGCGCCATGGAGCGCCCGCACTTCATCGGCATCGGCGGAGCGGGCATGTCGGGGATCGCGAAGATCCTCGCCCAGCGCGGCGCGAAGGTCGCGGGCAGCGACGCCAAGGAGTCCGCGACCGCCGAGTCCCTGCGGGCGCTGGGCGCGACCGTGCACATCGGCCACGCCGCCGAGCACCTGGCCTCCGACGCCAGCTGTGTCGTCGTCTCCAGCGCCATCCGCGCCGACAACCCGGAGCTCGCGCGCGCCGCCGAGCTGTCCGTCCCGGTCGTGCACCGCTCCGACGCGCTCGCCTCCCTGATGACCGGCCTGCGCTCGATCGCCGTGGCGGGTACGCACGGCAAGACCACGACCACGTCCATGCTGGCCGTGGCCCTGACCGAGCTGGGCCTGGACCCCTCGTACGCGATCGGCGGCGACCTCGCGGGCCCGGGCACCAACGCGCGGCACGGCGAGGGCGAGATCTTCGTCGCCGAGGCCGACGAGAGCGACCGCAGCTTCCAGAAGTACGACCCCGAGGTCGCGATCGTCCTCAACGTCGAGCTCGACCACCACGCCAACTACGCGTCGATGGACGAGATCTACGAGTCCTTCGAGACGTTCGTCGGCAAGGTCGTCCCGGGCGGCACCCTGGTCGTCGCGGCGGACCAGCCCGGCGCCGTCGAGCTGACCGCCCGCGTCCGCGCCGGGTCCTCGCTGAAGGTCGTCACCTACGGGGAGTCCGAGGGTGCGGACGTCCGCATCCACAAGGTCACCCCGCGCGGTCTGACCAGCGAGGTCACCGTCCTGCTGGACGGCCGCCTCCTCACCTTCACCGTCTCCGTCCCCGGCCGCCACTACGCGCACAACGCGGTGGCCGCGCTCGCCGCCGGCGTCGCCCTCGGCATCCCCGCGCACAACCTGGCCTCCGCCCTCGGAAAGTACACGGGCGTCAAGCGCCGCCTCCAGCTCAAGGGCGAGGCCGCGGGCGTCCAGGTCATCGACTCCTACGCCCACCACCCGACGGAGATGACCGCCGACCTGGAGGCCATGCGCGGCGCGGCCGCCGACTCGCGCCTGCTCGTCGTCTTCCAGCCTCACCTGTTCTCCCGCACCCAGGAGCTGGGCACGGAGATGGGCCAGGCCCTCGCGCTCGCCGACGCCTCGGTGGTCCTCGACATCTACCCGGCCCGTGAGGACCCGATCCCCGGCGTCACCAGCGAGCTGATCGTCGACGCCGCGCGCACCGCAGGCGCCGAGGTCACGGCCGTCCACGACAAGGCGGCCGTCCCGGACGTGATCGCGGGAATGGCGAAGCCCGGCGATCTCGTTCTCACGATGGGCGCGGGTGACGTGACGGACCTCGGTCCCCAGATCCTGGCCCGCCTGTCGAGCTGAGGGAGCGGTTGATGTCGTACGAGGTCGAGAAGCCGGACGAGCAGTGGCGGGTCGAGCTGAGCCCCGCCGAGTACGCGGTGCTGCGCCAGGCCGGGACCGAGCCCGCGTTCGTCGGTGAGTACACGGACACCAAGACGGCCGGCACCTATTCCTGCCGGGCGTGCGGGGCGGAGCTGTTCCGCTCGGACACGAAGTTCGAGTCGCACTGCGGCTGGCCGTCCTTCTACGACCCGAAGGACACGGACGCGGTCGAACTGATCGAGGACCGCTCCCACGGCATGATCCGCACGGAGGTCCGCTGCGCCCGCTGCGGCTCGCACCTGGGCCATGTCTTCGAGGGCGAGGGCTACCCGACGCCGACGGACCAGCGGTACTGCATCAACTCCATCTCGTTGCGACTGGAGCCGGACGCGGAGTAGGGCCCGTTCAGAAGAATTTTGCCCAGAGCAGGAATGATGCGAGTGCGACCGCCGCTTCGTAGGAGGTGGCGGTCTTCTCGTACGTTCGTACCGGCCCGCCCTCGACACCTCTCGAACCGGTGAGGAACAGGGCACGCGTTCTGCCTTCACGTTCCATGAGGACGTGAAGGACTTCTGCGGTCACCGGGGCGTCATGGCGACGACCAGCCAGTCGTCGCCGACCAGGAAATTCGGCTGCGCCGACCGGCGGGCCCGCCCAGACTGGGCGGGCCCTTCCCGTCCCAGCGAACCGAAGGAACACTTCCGCGTGCAGGCCGCCGTCACCGTCACTCCCGCCCAGGTTCCCGAACTGCTGCTCGGGCTTGCCACCGTGCGGCCCGTCTTCCTGTGGGGCGCGCCCGGGATCGGGAAGTCGTCGCTCGTGCGGAGGTTCGCAGAATCGCTCGGGCTGGAGTGCGTGAGTCTGCTCGGGACGCAGCTCGCGCCCGAAGACCTGATCGGGGTGCCGCAGATTCGTGACGGGCGCTCAGTGTTCTGCCCGCCCGAGGCCATCGCCCGCGCCGAGCCGTACTGCCTCTTCCTCGACGAGCTCAACGCCGCGTCCCCCGACGTCCAGAAGGCGTTCTACTCGCTGATCCTGGACCGGCGCATCGGGTCCTACGAGCTGCCCGCCGGCTCGATCGTCATCGGCGCGGGGAACCGCGCCACCGACAACGCCCTCGCGCGGCCCATCGCGTCGGCGCTGGTGAACCGCCTCACCCATGTGCATCTCCAGGCCTCGGCGGCGGACTGGCTGGTCTGGGCGGGCGAGCACGGCATCCACCCCTGGGTGACGGACTACCTCACCGACCGCCCCGACCACCTCTGGTCGCAGCCGCCGAAGACCGAGGAGCCGTTCTCCACGCCCCGCTCCTGGCACATGCTCTCCGACGCCCTGCACTCCTTCGGGCCGGGCATCGACGAGGACACCCTCAAGGTCGTCGTCCACGGCACCCTCACGCCTGCCCACGCCGTCTCCTTCTGCGGCTACGCCAAGATCGTGCGCCACGCCTTCGGCATCGAGGCGATCCTCAAGGGCGACGCCTCCTGGCCGAACCGGCTTCAGGACCGGGACCTGCTCTACTACCTGGCCGAGGCGTTCCGGGGGCGGCTGGTGAAGGAGCTGCCGCGGCAGAAGGAGCATGTGTCGCCGTCGCTGCGGCAGACCGCCTACCGGGCCAAGTCGCTGCTCGTGCAGCTCGCCGAGATCTCCGTCGAGGTCGCGCAGACCGTCATCGCGGACGACGCCGACGGGCAGCCGGTGCTGCCCTCCTGGTTCCTCGTCGAGGCCGCCCGCGACATGCCGCGGCTGGTGGAGGCCCGGCGATGAAGAAGGCCGCCGCGGGGCAGCAGGGCGGCAAGCCCGACCCGGCCACCGAGGCGTTCGCCGCCGGGCTCGCCATGGTCAAGCGGAACCCGGCCTTCGCCGCCGTCGAGGCCGAGTTCTGCCGGCACAGCAAGTGCGCCGCCACGCCTGCCGGGGGACTTGCTGCCGTGGACTCCAACGGCGTCGTCCACGTCCACCCCACCCGGCGCGCCGAACCGGACGACTGGGCCTGGACCCTCGCGCACTGCCTGCTGCACCTCGGGTTCGGGCACGTTCCCGCGGCCAAGGAAGCACCGCGCGAACAGCCCGACCGCTTCGAGCGGACCGCACGCTGCACGGTGGTCAACCGCTTCCTGCTCACCTTCCCGGTGGGCCGCCCTCCCGGCCACCTCCCCGAGACGTATCCCGGCGGCGATGAGGCGATGCTCGCCACCCGCTGGCGCCGCGACGGCATCCCCGCCGCCTACGAGCACTGCGGCACCGCGGGCGAGCACCCCGACCAGGTCCTGGTGCCCTGGAAGAAGTGGAACACCGCCCCGCCCGACTGGGAGACCGCATTCGCCCACGCGCTCACCCGCAGTGTCTCCGCCGCCATGGACGTGGCGGGCGGCCGCCGCGACCGCGTCACCGGCGAGCGCGTGCCCCAGCGGCCCTGGGACCGGGCGCTGAACTGGTTCGTCTCCTCGTACCCCCTGCTCGGCGGCCTGGCGGCCGGCCTCACGGTCGTCGCCGACGCCGAACTCGCCCGCACTCAGGACATCTCCATCGCCGCCGTCAGCTCCGTCGCCGGCGAGATCTACATCAATCCGCTGCGCACCTTCACCGACGAGGAGTGGCGCTTCATCCTGGCGCACGAGATGCTGCACGCCGCCCTGCGCCACGGCGAACGCCGCGGCACCCGCGACCCGGTGCTCTTCAACGTCGCCGCCGACTTCGTCGTCAACGGCTGGCTGGTCGAGATGCGTGTCGGCGAGATGCCCGAGGGGCTGCTGTACGACACGGACCTCAAGGACCTGTCGGTGGAGGAGGTCTACGACCGCATCGCGACCGCCCTGCGCCGCCGTCGCCGACTGGCGACACTGCGCGGCAAGGGCGCCGGCGACATCCTCGGCGAGCCGCTGCCGCACCCGGACGCCCGCCCCTGCGCCGACCTGGACGACTTCTACCGGCGCGGCCTGGTGCAGGGCTTCGACCTGCACCAGTACGGCGAGCGCGGTCTGCTGCCCGCCGGTCTCGTCCAGGAGATCCGCGCCCTCGCCCACCCGCCTGTGCCCTGGGACGCGCAACTGGCCCGATGGTTCGACGAGTACGTGCCCCGGCCAGAGCCCGTACGGTCCTATGCGCGCCCGGCCCGCCGGCAGGCGTCCACCCCCGACATCCCGCGCGCCGGACGGTACTTCCCGTCCGAGGAGACACCCCGCTGCACCTTCGGTGTCGTCCTCGACACGTCCGGCTCGATGAACAGCGCCCTGCTCGGCAAGGCTCTCGGCGCGATCGCCTCCTATGCCGAGGCCCGTGACGTCCCGGCCGCCCGAGTCGTCTTCTGCGACGCGGCGGCCTACGACGCCGGATACCTTCCCCCGGCGGAGATCGCCGGCCGGGTACGGATCCGCGGGCGCGGCGGGACGGTGCTCCAGCCGGGCGTCGACCTGCTCCACCGCGCCGACGACTTCCCGGCGAACGCCCCGGTGCTGGTCATCACCGATGGATGGTGCGACACGCTGCGCATCCGCCGCGAGCACGCCTTCCTGATCCCGCAGGGCGCGTCACTGCCGTTCACGCCCCGCGGCCCGGTCTTCCGGCTGACGTGACGGCGCCGGACGGTTCGGGGCGGACACCCCGAGCGTCGCAGAGGCCGGTGCGCGGGGGTGGTGGTGGCCGCAAGCGGACGGGCAAGGCGGTTCACAGGACTCCGCCCGCCTCGTCGTGGAACACCTCCGGCCAGTAGCGGTAGTCGTCGGGGCCGGCCGCGGGGAGGCAGGCGACCGGGTCGACCGAGGCGAGGGCGGCGGCCATCGTGTCGGCGAGGCAGGCGTAGAAGTCGTCGGTGAAATCGTGCTCCTTGTCGAGCGTCTGCTCCCGGCTGTGCATCCACACCGTGAAGGCCAGCGTGGAGATGTCCGCGTTGACCGGGGTGACGGTGTCCGAGTGGTACTCCCGGTAGTGCACCTGGCCGGTGCGGCCATCGATCAGGGCCTCGAAGTCGTGGACCAGGCTCCCCAGGCACACCAGCCACTCCGCACCGGCCGGCAGCCGCTCGCCCCCGTCCTCCCCGGTCTCCTCCCTCTCGGGCAGCGTCTGCAGCAGGTAGTCGTCGCGCCACAGCTCGAACATGAGACCGTCCTGCGGGAGCCCGACCTCCGTGAGGAACCTGCGTGTCGGCTCGTGCTCCAGAGCGGCCGGCAGGTCCGCCGGAGCCATACGGACCACTTCGCCCGGCCCGAACTCCTCGTCCAGCAAACCCTTCGGAAGGTCGAGCCGCAGGCCATCGCCCGGCGCGGCGATCAGGGCCAGGGGACGTATCAGCGCGGCGATCCGCCAGAACGCCGGGACGGCGTGGT
Source organism: Streptomyces sp. NPDC049597 (assembly GCF_040675505.1). Taxonomy (NCBI): domain Bacteria; kingdom Bacillati; phylum Actinomycetota; class Actinomycetes; order Kitasatosporales; family Streptomycetaceae; genus Streptomyces; species Streptomyces sp. NPDC049597. The sequence continues at coordinate 58,658 of NZ_JBFAOY010000018.1, read as the reverse complement.
CCCACTCCTGCGGATCCCCGGCAGCGCCCCAGCCGCCGTCTCCCCACTCCTCGTCGGTGAAGACGGACAGCAGTCGCGCCGTGGCCTCCTCCACCACCACCGGGCCCGTGCGGCCCACCAGGTCGGCGAAGTCGCCCCGCAGCGCGGTGAAGTCGTCGACAGCCGACAGGAAACGCGCGAGGGCGTTGACAAGACTGAGACAGTCGGTCCCGGCGGGGCGTTGGCCGACCGGTCCCGTACGGCTCCACGGCCTGCCCACGGCCGCGGATGTGGACGAGGACAACCGCGGTGGGCAGGCGGTCCGTTGGGCGATCGACGATCCCGTACTCTCAGGGCGTTCGATGGCCGCAAAGGGGTGGGGGTCCGCGTGTCGACACAAGGGAATGATGGCCGGGCCGGTGGGACGGCACCGGTGAGCCGGTGGCGGAAGCTGATCGGCGTACTGCTCGTGGGCAGTGTGGGGCTCGCCGTCGTCGGCGGCATCGCCTCCGTCTTCCTGGCCGGCTCGGGCTATCTGCCCTTCTTCTCCATGACGGTCGTCTGGGAGACCCCGGTCGACCGCAAGGCGGCCGAACACGGCAACGGCGACTGGCTTGTCGGCGACACCGTCGTCCGCAGCCGCTTCGACGCCGTCACCGCCTTCGACGCGGGGTCGGGCAAGAAGCGCTGGGAGTACGTCGTGCCCCGCCGGGCCGACATCTGCGCGGTCAGCACCGTCGCCGACGGCTCCGTCGCGCTCATCGCCTACGGCGAGGCGGGCGCGGCGGGAAGCACCGAGGTGGAGAAGGGCAAGGGCTGCGCCACCGTCGCCGCGATCGACCTCACCGACGGCCGCGAAATGTGGCACACCCCCCGCGCACCGGCGACCGGCGACGTGACCGCCGAACCCGACCTCGTCGCCACCGGCGGAGGACTGGCCGTACTCCGTGACAGCGACGGCTCCCGGCAGGTGAGGGAGAGGGAGAAGGCTTCCGGCCGGTCCGGCGTCCATGCCGTGCGCGCCTTCGACCTGCGAACCGGAACTCCGCGCTGGAAGGCCGCCGTACCGAAGGGCTGCCTCCCGCACCGGGTCGCCGCCGCCGCGAAGCAGGTCCTCGCCGTCGTCGGCTGCGCCGACGAACTGAAGCTCACCGCGTTCGCCCCGGCCGACGGCAAGGAGCGGTGGACCGTTCCCCTCGGCGCACGGCGTGCCGTCACCAGCGCCGACGTGACCTTCCTGTCCGCCGAACCGGCCGTGCTGCGCGTCGCGGAGGGAGAACGAGGCGTGAACGCCTTCCTCGCCTTCGGGCAGGACGGCCGCCCTCAGGGGCAGATCGATGCCACCGGCGACTACGGCAAGATCCCGCTGGACAAGCCGAACAAGGTGGCCGTCGACGACGGGAAACTCTTCGCCGCCGCCGAGTACGAGGACAACGTCAACCTCGATCGGCTTGTCGCCTTCGACCTGGCGAGCGGGGACGAGGCGTGGCGGGCGGAGGGCCCGGGCGGCTCGTACGACGTCGCGGCGCTGCACGTGGAGGACGGGCGGATGACGGTCCTGACCAGCTCCCCGAAGTACGGGGACGGGCTGATGGTCTTCGACGCCGCCACGGGCGACGAGGAGGACGACCGAGCCTTCCGCGAGGACCCGGTCAGCGGCTACGACGAACTCGCGGACGTGCTCACCTACAAGGACCTGGTCATCGCCGTGCGCTGGGGCGAGGGCGTGCGGCCCTTCTCCGCGTACGAGCGCTGGTGACGGGTCCGGACAGGCTGTCCGCTTCCGCCGAAGCGGACAGCCGCGCGCGTTCCGCGCCTGGACGTCAGGCCCGGGCGGCGGCGAAGGGGACGAAGGCCGTCCAGGAGGCGGGGGAGAGGGCGAGGCGGGGGCCCTCCACGTCCTTGGAGTCGCGGACATGGACGGTGTCGGGGCAGGCTGCCACCTCGACGCAGGAGTCGCCGGAGCCGCTGCTGTAACTGGACTTGTGCCAGGAGAGGGCTACTTCGACGCAGGAGTCGCCGTCACCGCCGCTGTAGCTGCTCTTGAACCAGGCCAGTTCTTCGGTGGTCATACCGCTCCTCGCATCAGCCGCAACAGGCTCAGGGAGTCCTCCAGGGTAAGAGCCTGTGACCGCATCCTGGCATACCGCATCTGGAGCACGCTGACCACTTTCGGGTCGGAGATGAACTGGCCACTCTTCTGCCCCTCGCAGTAGCCGAGCCACTGATTGTCCGGGGTCTCCAACAACTGCATCGGGCCGTCCATCCCGGCATGGCTGTGCCGTACCAACGGCATGATCTGAAGTTCGATGTTGCGCAGATTGGCCAGCTCGATGATGTGGTCCACGAGGTCCTGGGTGACGTGCGGTCCGCCCATTTCGCGCCGGAACAAGTGCTCTTCCAGGATGAAGCTGTACGCCGTGTTCGGCCGCTCCCGCAGCAACCGCTGGCGTTCCTGCCGCGCCACGAGCTGTGCCTCGATCTGCTCGTCACCCAGCGGCGGCAGCTGGTTCGTGAACAGCGTCCGCGCGTACGCCTCCGTCTGTAACAGCCCCGGGATCAACCGGCATTCGTACGTGTAGAGGCTCACCGCCTCCGCCTCCAGGCCCGCCCACTGGCGGAACCAGCTCGCCAGGCCCGGCCGGCGTGACAGGTGGCGTGCCGCGCCCCTGATCGTGCCGAACGCGTCCAGTACCTCCTCCGCCCGGACGACGAAGTCCGCCGGGGGGAACCGCCTGCCCTGCTCGATCGAGGCGACCGTCGGCAGTGAGTACCGCACCCGTGGCGCGAACTCCTCCTGCGTCAGGCGCGCCCGCTTCCGGAAGGACTTGACCACCTCCCCGAAGGACTTCAGGCTGTCCGAGACCTCCGGCTCCCCGCCCGAACCGCCCGAACCGCCAGAACCACCCGAACCCCCGGCTGTCGTCTCCGCCGTCATCTACGGCCACCTCCCGCGCGTGCACCTGTGCTGAGTAACCCCGCAACTGCTTCATCGTCACGGTCAGTTACCCGTACTGTCCACCGCGTGTACCCGTACGCCGACTGAGCGTACGGGTGCCTGATCTGGGGGAACGCCCCCGTGCCCCGCCACGGTGTGGACCATGCACTCATCCGTCACCCCGCAACTGCCGGGCGTCCTCAGCAGCTTCGCCCAGTGCTTCAGCTCCACGCCGCTCGGCGCCCGCCTCGCCCGCCAATTGACGCTTCGCCAACTGGACGCCTGGGGCTTCCCGCAGGGCAGCGACGCTTCCGACACCGCCGCGCTGATCGTCGCCGAACTGGCCGCGAACGCCGTGACGCACGGGCGCGTACCGGGCCGGGACTTCGAGCTGAGGCTCACACGCTCGCCCGACACATTGCGTATCGAGGTCTCCGACACGCGCGATGAGCGCCGCCCTCCCCGGCCGGACGCCCTTGCCGCACCGGAGCCGCTCGCCGACAGCGGGCGCGGGCTGCTGCTCGTGGAGAGCCTGGCCGACCGATGGGCCGTCCTCGACCGGGTGCCCGTCGGGAAGACCGTCCGGGCCGAGCTGGACCTGTAGCGACCGCACGTCGCCGCCCCTGTCACGTCCGGACTCGGATGACCCAACCCCGGGGGAGCCCGCCGCTACGGCCGGTAGGGGAACTCTTTCGGGTTACGCATATGCCTATAGCATATGTCGCACCTCTGTGGTCCCTACGATCCGGACCATGGTCACTTCCTCCCATGAGGCATCGCACCGGATCTTCCAGGATCGACCGGAGTTACTTGCGCCGGTCTTTCGCATTCTCGGTGTCCCGCTGCCGGCCCCCGCCACCGTGGACGTTCTGACCCCCGACACCACCGAGATCCGGCCGCTGGAACGCAGAGTGGACAGCGTCCTGCGCATTCAGCCGGTGTCCGGCGCGACGGGCGGCCTTCTGCTTGCCATCGAGGCCCAGGGGCGGCGGGACAAGACGAAGCCCACGAGCTGGGCGTACTACCTGGCGCACCTGAGGGCGAAGTACGACTGCCCAGTGCTGCTCCTGGTCGCGTGTCAGGACCAGGCGACGGCCCGCTGGGCAGCCGGCCCGTTCCATCTGGGTCCCGAGGGGTGGCACACGGCTCTCGCCGTCCATCCCCTGGTTCTGGGACCGGAGAACGTCCCGGTGATCAAGGATGCCGGGGAGGCGGCGCGGGATCTGGCGCTGGCGGCCTTCTCCGCGATGACGCATGGAAGGGATCCCAGCGTCGCTGCCATACTGGAGGCGCTGGCCACCGCACTCGGATCCGCCGACGGGGCGTCCGCCGAGTACTTCACCGAACTGCTGGAGATCGGCCTGGGGGACAGCCCGGCCAGGACCATCTGGAGGAAGCTGATGAGCGTGGGCACCTACTTCCCGGGGCGGGGCACCATCGTCGAGGAGTCCTACCTCAAGGGCATCGAGGAAGGCCGCGAGGAAGGGCGCACCGAGGAGCGTTCACAGATGGTTCTGCGCGTGCTCGACAAGCGGGGGATCCCCGCGTCGTCAGCCCTCCGTGAACGCATCGCCGCGTGCACCGACGCCGATGTCCTCGACCGCTGGCTGGACCGCGCCTTCACGGCAGCCGCCGCCGAGGACATCTTCGCCCAGGACTGAGGCACGGCTCAGGTGGGGCGGCAGAGCAGCGGCTTCGCCAGTTCGGCGCAGGGGCGGTGGCCCTGGGCGCGGAGGATGTCCTTGCCGACCTCGTTCGCCAGGTAGCGCAGGAAGCCGGCGGCGATCGAGTCGGCGGGCGGCTCCCCGTAGGTGTAGGCGAACTCGGTCTGCCAGTACGGGTACGCGCCGTCGTCCGCGCCCTCCAGCGTGGCCGCGTAGCCGTCGATCCGTACCCGCTGGAGGTCGTCGCGGGTGAGCGTGGCGCCGACCTCGCTGTGGCCGAGCGCGCCGGGGGTCGCGGCCACGGTGTCAAGAAGGGTGCCGGTGTCACCGACCTCGCAGCGGCCCGGTCTGCTTTCGTCCAGGGCCACGCAGTCGCCTTGCGTGACCTCCTTCAGTTCCTTGCCGTCGAGGACCTGCTGCACGAGCGTGGAGCGGGTGCCGGAGCCGGGGTTGCGGCTGACGAGCTGGACGGGGAGGTCGTTGCCGCCGACCTGCCGCCAGTTGGTGACGCGGCCCGTGTAGATCTCCCTGACCTGTTTCAGGGAGAGGTCCTGGACCCCGGCGTCCTTGTTGACCACCAGGGTGAACAGGGACAACGCGACGGGTCTGGGCAGCAGTTGCGGGCGGCGGACGCTCTTGACCCCGTCGGTGAACGCCAGCCGGTCGGGGAGCCCGGCACTGCCCTGCTGTTTCGCCTTCCTGCCGGCCGCGGCGAGCGAGTCGAGTCCGGCGACGCTGCCCTTGAACGAGTTCTCGGTGATCGGGATGCGGGCGTCCGGACACGTCTTCTCGTACTGCTCCGCGGCCTCACGGACGACGGGGGCGAACGCGGTGGAGCCGGAGAGGACCAGCGTCCCCTTGGCGCAGTCCAGCGGGGCGGCCCGGACCTCGTCCCTGGTGAACGTGGTCAGGGACTGGGCGGCCGCCACCAGGACCAGCATGGCGATGAACATCATGACGGGCTTCGAGGCGAGGACGTGGCTCGCGGTCTTCCTGATCGACCCGCCGTGCACCCCGCCCTTGATGCCGGCGACGACCACGGGGTCGGGGAACTCCGGGGCGGTGAACTCCGGTTCGCGTTCCAGGACCGCGAGAACCTTGTAGTGGTTGCCGCGGTTGAGGGCCACCTTCGGGAGGGTGATGCGGCCGTCGATGACCTCCAGGCCGGGGGCCGCCTCGGCGGGGACCCCGTCGCGGGGCGTGTGCACGAAGGACCGGCGCAGGTAGTCGTGGCTCATCTCGGTCACGACCATGCCGACGACCTGGCGGCCCGGGAAGCGGACCTCTATGCCGACGTCGGTGGAGCCCTGTGAGACGTAGTCGTCGGAGTCGATCAGGGTCCAGCCGCTGTTCTCGATGCGCAGCAGCGCGAACGAGGGGTCGCGCAACGAGGCGTTGTCCCGCTGCATCTGCCGCAGCACGCCGGCGTGCGGGGCCTCGGCCGCGTCCGGCGCGGTGGTGTCCATCTGGATCCGGTAGCCGAGCCGCTTGCGCCCCACGAGGGCGAACTCCCATGCGGCGGCCGCCACCGGGATGGCCAGACCGAGGATGGCGATCGTCGACTCCCAGGGAAAACCGTTCACCGCCGACTCCCGTGCTGACCGGATACGGATGCGCGCCAAAATTACGAGCGCGCCTGCGGGGGCTGCCACGGCTGCCGTGAGTGTTCGGACGGCATTCACCGGGCCGTCGCCAGGGGCGGTGGGCGTTCACGCGGCGTTGGCCGTAGGCGGCGTGGCGGGCCGGCGTGTCCTCCCCTCCGGAGCCGGGGGGACAGGGCTGTGTCAGCGTGTGCGCCGGGTGGCCAGCCAGAGGCAGATGCCGGGCGGTACGGCACCGGCCAGTCCCGCGATCAGTGCCGCCGTCGCGATCGGCTCGTCGAGGGTGGGGAGCACCGCGCTCCTCGCGCCGTCGGCGGTCCGCACGGTCACCTCACAGCCTTCCTCGGTCATGCTGACGCTGTCGCCCAGCCCGTAGCCGCCGTCGAAACACTTCCTGGTCGCGAAGGCGTCGGCGACGAGCCACAGCACTGCGGCCAGGGCCATGAACAGGAGCATGCCGGTGAGGCCCGCGGTCCGCAGGGACCGGTGCCGGCCAGGGGCCTGGTGGGTGTCCGCGCTCATGTGCTCATCATCCCCAGCTGCCGACGCCGGCGGTCGGCAGGGTCGCCGGCGGCGCCTCCGCGCCGGACGGTGTGCGCGGGTGCCGGACGCCGCTCGTGGTTAGGCTGCCGGGCATGGGCAACGTGGGAGCGACTGACCGGCGTCGATTTCTCCGAGCTTTCTCGGGCGTCGCCGCGGGGGCCGCGCTGCCCGGGTGCGGGGAGGCCCAGGATCCCCGACCACGAGCGCGGTCGCAGGCGGCGGTCACGCCCACGTCCCGCGCCCGGCGGGTCCGGCCGCTGTACCTGGGGACGTACACCTCCGTCGACGGGGGCGGGAGGGGGATCGGCGTCGCCAGGTACGACGAGACGACGGGACGCATCACCGGGGCGGGCGTCATCGAGGGCGTCGGAGACCCCTCGTACCTGGCCGTGCATCCCTCCGGGCGGACGCTGTACGCCGTGAACGAGCGTGAGGCCGGTGCCGTGACCGCCGTGCGCCTGGCGGACGGCGGCGACCACCGGGTGCTGGGCAGCCGGTCCACGGGCGGGGCCGCGCCCGCCCATCTGTCCGTGCACCCCACGGGACGCTGGCTGCTCAGCGCCAATTTCGGGTCCGGCAGCGTCGCCGTCCACCCCATCGACGTCTCGGGGGCGCTCGGCGAGCGCACGGACCTGGTCCGGCACACCGGCACGTCGCCGCACGCGCACCAGATCATCACCACACCCGACCGCGGTCACGTCCTCGCCGTGGACCTCGGCAACGACGCCGTGTACACCTACCGCCTCGACACCAGGGCGGGGACGCTGACGGAGGTGTCCCGCGCGGCCGTGCGGCCGGGAGCCGGACCGCGCCATCTGACGTTCCACCCCTCCGGCCGGTACGCCTACCTCGCCAACGAGCTGGACGACACGGTGGTCGTCTGCGCCTACGACCCGGCGACCGGCACGCTGCGGCCCGGCGAGCCGCAGTCGACCGGCACCGGCCCCGGCACCAGCTACCCCGCCCAGCTCGTGGTCACCGACGACGGCGCGTACGCCTACCACGCCAACCGCGGCCCCAACACCCTGACCCGCTATGCAGTCGAGGCCGGCGGCTCCCGGCTGCGGCTCCTGGACACGGTGCCGGTCGGCGGCGACTTCCCCCGCCAGATCGCTCTGTCGCCTTCCGGCGCTCTGCTGTTCGCGGCGAACCAGCGCTCCGGCACCGTCACCGTCTTCCACGTGAACCCGCGGACGGGCGAACTGCGGGCGGCGGGCGAGGCGTTCGAGTTCCCCGTGGCGGTGTGCGCGCTTCCGCTGTAGGGGCGTACGGCAGGATCCGCCGGGTGTTCCCAGGTTCTGGGCAGGGCCGCGACCGCCCACTTCGCCCGGGTCGACAGCTCGCTCAGGGAGCTGCGGAGCTGCCCGGCGATCGTCTTCAGCAGGACCTTGGCGTGGGCCATCGTCTCCCGTGCGAGGGCGTGGTCGCCCGCCTCGATCGCGGCGAGGACGAGTTCGAGATGCTGCTCCGTGATCTGCCGGCCCAGCACCCGGCGGTGCCACTCGGCGACCGTCTCGTCGGGTACGGGGCCGCCGCCCAGGCCGACGGCGGCCCGCGCCCGGCCCAGTGCCCTGCCCGCCGCGGCGAGATCGCCCTTCAGGCGCTCGACGCGGGCCAGGACGTAGGTCTCCGCGGCACGGTCCCAGCCGGTGTCCTGGAGCGAGGCGAGGCAGAACTGCGCGCGGGCCGCCTGACCGTGGTCTCCGAGGTCCTCCAGGGTGCGGCTCAGGGCGTGCAGGCGCTCGGCGTCCGGACCGGTGTCGTCCAGCATGCGGATCAGCGCCACCCGCGCGTGCTCGATGCGGCCCTGGCGGCGGGCCAGGCCGATCCAGGTGAACTCGCTCTCGGCCGCGGGATCCTGGCCGTAACCGCTCGCGTCCTCCTCGCGCGCCCACGTGACGACGCCGGCCGGGTCGTCGGACACGCACCCGGCGTGCGCCGACCGGACGAGGGGGACGTCCTCGGCCCGCCCGTGCAGGGCCACCAGCACGGCGGCGAGGCGCCGCTCCTCGAACCACTCCGTCCGCTCGGCGTCCTCACGCTCCAGCAGGAAGCGCAGCAGGGGGAGGTCGTCCGCGCGGCGGTCGTACTGCGCCGCGCGCAGCACCCCTGCCCGCAGTACCGCGTCGGCGCCCGCCTCCGCCAAGGACGCGGGCCCCCCGGACCGCATCCGCTCCAGGGCCGCGCGGCCGGGAGCGAGGACGACGTCGCGCAGCGGTTCGGGCGCCGCCCCTTCCGGCAGCCGGTAGGCGCAGAGCTCGGCGGAGTTGAGCAGCAGGTGGTCGGGCTCCGTGCGCCGGGCGGCCGCGTCCGACAGGGCGAGGAGTTCCCGCGGGGGCCGGACGCGCAGGCCCAGGCCGCTGACCAAGGCGGCGCGCATGGTGTCCAGTTGGGGCGCGAACTGCTCCCGCGCCTCGGCGTCGCCCTCGCGCAGTGCCGCCGGCAGCTGCTCCTCGTCGAGACCGGGCTCGATGCCCTCGCAGTAGGAGGGAAGGCCGATCAGGATCTCCAGGGCCTCGGTGACGCTGCCGCCGACCAGGACCGCGTCGCCCTCGGACGAGGCGTACAGGACCGCGCCGTCCGCACAGACGAAGTACGTGCCGCCGGTGTCGTCACCGGCGACCGGCTCCAGCGACGCGCCGGACGCCAGGTGTACGTCCTCGACGTGGTAGGCGCGACCGATGTCGAAGCCGAAAGGAAACGCGGCGAGTTCGGCCAGATCCGGTCGCTCGTGGAGCAGGCGCAGTAGGGGGTCGGTCATGTGGCCGGAGCCTACTGGGGCTCCAGCAGGTCCCACTTGTTGCCGTACAGGTCCTCGAAGACCGCGACCGTGCCATAGGGCTCGTGCCGCGGCTCCTCCAGGAAGCGCACCCCCGCCGCCGTCATCCGGGCGTGGTCGCGGGCGAAGTCGTCGGTGTGGAGGAAGAAGCCGACCCGGCCGCCCGTCTGCGCGCCGACGCTCGCGCGCTCGGCGGCGTTCTTGGCCCGGGCGAGCAGCAGACCCGTGCCGGGCGCGGCGCCGGGCGGGCGGACCACCACCCATCGCGAGGAGTCCCCGCGGTCCGTGTCCTCGACCAGGTCGAAGCCGAGAGCGTCACGGTAGAAGGCGATGGCCTCGTCGTAGTCGCGGACGACGAGACAGACCAGGGCGAGGAAGGGCATGGACCCAGGTTATACGTATGACCAGGATGCGACAATGCACGCCATGAGCCTCCCGCCTCACCTGTTGGACCGCGCACGTGCCCTGGCCGCCCCCGGGCGGCGCCGCATCCTGGGCCTCGCCGGAGCGCCCGGCGCCGGCAAGTCCACTCTCGCCGGCCGTCTCGTCGCCGCCCTGGACGGCCTCGCCGTGCTCGTGCCCATGGACGGGTTCCACCTGGCCCAGAGCGAACTGGAGCGCCTCGGCCGAGCCCACCGCAAGGGCGCACCCGACACCTTCGACGCCGCCGGATACGCCGCGCTGCTCTCCCGCCTGAGGGCGCCGGAACCGGACACCACCGTCTACGCGCCCGCCTTCGACCGCGGGATCGAGGAGCCGGTCGCGGGCAGCATCCCGGTCGGGCCCGACATCCCGCTCGTCGTCACCGAGGGCAACTACCTCCTCCACGACGAAGGGCACTGGGGCCGCGTCCGCCCCCTGATCGACGAGATCTGGTTCCTGGAGCTCGACGAGCCGACCCGTGTGCGCCGGCTCGTCGACCGGCATGTGCGCTTCGGCAAGGAGCGGCCGTACGCCGAGCGCTGGGTCCACGAGTCGGACGAGGCGAACGCCCGGCTGATCGGCCGGGGACGCGACCGGGCCGACCTCGTGGTCGCGGTGGGCTGAGGCAGGCCCCCGCCCGGTCGGATCCCGGACCTGCCCGCCCCGCCGCTGACCGGTGATCTGTAGGCTCGAACAAAGGACATGTGGCGAGTGACGAGCACGAAGGGCGGTCGGCGTGGGGCTGTTCCGGCGAGGGCCGAAGCGCGACGGACGCGATGGGCCCCGGGACCCCGAGTTCGCCTTCCTCTCGGCGGGTGAAGGCGCGCGGTTCCGCGGCCTCGTGCGCGAGGCGTTCGCCGAGCGGGGCCTCGAGGTGACCGTCTACGCGGACATGGTGTCCGACAGCGCGGGCCGCCAGTTCGGCCTCGGCAACCTCGCCGCCGTCTGCCACAACGACGAACGCGGGCCGCGCGCCTGGCCCGAACTGGTCCACCAGCACGTCGGCATGGTCCTGCGCACCATGGAGGCGCCGTCCGCCCTGGAGACCCTGCCGAGGGAGCAGATCCGCGCCCAGCTCTACCCTCGCGTCGTCGGCGCCGACGGTCTGGACCCGAAGAACTTCGCCTACGCCCGCCCCCTCGCTCCCGGCCTCTTCGAGATCCTCGCCCTCGACCTGCCCGAGAGCGTCATGATGCTCACCGACGAGGCCCTCGAACCGCTCGGCGACCTGCCCTACCTGCGCGACCAGGCGCTCTACAACCTCCGCGGCCTGCCCGTCGAGGCCCACGAGACCGTCGCGGACGACGAGGGAATGCGCTTCGAGGTCGTGCTCGGGGACTCCTTCTACACCGCGAGCCGGGTGCTCGCGCTGGAGTCCGTCGTACGGCAGGTCACCGGCGAGGAGCTGACGGCCGACGGGGCGCTCGTGGCGATGCCCTTCCGCCACCAGCTCGCCTTCCACGCCATCCACGACACCGGCATGATCGCCGCGCTGAACGCCATGGCGTCCTTCGCGGCCACCGGCTACGAGGACACCCCCGGGGCCATCAGCCCCTACGTCTACTGGTGGCGGGCGGGCACCCTGACCCAGCTCAGCGACCGCGACGAGGACGGGGCGGGGCTGCGGATCACGGTCGGCGAGGAGTTCCACGCGCTGCTGGAGCGGCTGGTCGCCGAGGAGGGCGGACGGGCCGGCGACGACGGCTGACCGCGACGGGACCGGGTGCCGGCCGCCACTCGCGCCCGACGGTGTGCCGACGGAGGATGGCGGGCAGGACGGTCCGAGGAGACGACCGCAGGCCGGGCAGGAGGCCCCATGACCAGCACGCCGCCCCCGTTCACCGCCGACGACTACCGCGCCCGGATGACCCGTGCCGCCGAGTCCGCGGCCGACGCCGGGCTCGACGGGGTGCTGATCGCGCCCGGACCCGATCTCGTCCACCTGACCGGCTACCGGCCCGTGGGCACCGAGCGGCTCACCGTGCTCGTCCTCACCGCCGGCCAGGAACCGGTCCTGGTCGTCCCCACCCTGGAGGCGCCCGACGCCGAGGCGGCGCCCGGCGCGCCCGCGCTGACCGTGCGCGACTGGACCGACGGCAAGGACCCGTACGCCGCCGTCGCCCCGCTCCTGGACGTGTCGGGCCGCTTCGCCGTCAGCGACAACACGTGGGCCATGCATCTGCTCGGCCTCCAGCGGGCACTGCCCGGCACCTCGTACGTCTCGCTGACGGAGGCGCTGCCCATGCTGCGCGCGGTGAAGGACGCCCGTGAACTCGCGCGCATCGAGGCGGCGGGCGCCGCGGCCGACGAGGCGTACGGCGAGATCCTCAAGGTGCCGTTCGCGGGCCGCAGGGAGACCGACGTGGCGGCCGATCTGGCCGCGCTGCTGCTGCGGTTCGGGCACTCGCAGGTCGACTTCACCGTCGTCGGCTCGGGCCCCAACGGAGCCAACCCGCACCACGAGGCGGGCGACCGCACGATCGTCCACGGCGACATGGTCGTGCTCGACTTCGGCGGCCTCAAGCACGGCTACGGCTCCGACACGACCCGCACCGTCCACGTCGGCGAGCCGAGCCCCGCCGAGCAGCACGTCCACGACGTCGTGCGCGAGGCGCAGCAGGCCGGAGTCGACGCCGTCCGGCCCGGCGTCGCCTGCCAGGAGGTCGACCGGGCCGCCCGCGAGATCATCGAGGAGGCCGGGTACGGGGACCTGTTCGTCCACCGCACCGGCCACGGCATCGGCGTCACCACCCACGAGCCGCCGTACATGATCGAGGGCGAGGACCAGCCGCTCGTCCCCGGCATGTGCTTCTCCGTCGAGCCCGGGATCTACCTCCCCGGCCGGTTCGGCGTCCGCATCGAGGACATCGTCACCGTCACCGAGGACGGGGTCCGCCGCTTCAACAACACCTCGCGCGAGATGGCGATCGTCGAGTAGCGCGCCGGGGATCGGGGGATCGCGGGCCCGTCCTAGGACCCGGCGAGCACCACACAGCTCTCCGCCGCCAGGCGCAACACCCCGTCGCCGCCCGGGACCTCGACCTTGCCCCAGGCGGCGGCGACCCGTCCGCCGCCGCCCAGCGGGATCTCGGCGGTGTCCTTGCCGAGGTTCACCGCGATCCGCAGGTCGCCGCGCCGGTACGCCAGCCAGCGCCCCTGCTCGTCGTACGCCACCTTCACCGACGCCAGGTCCGGATCCGTCAGGTCCGGCAGCGTACGGCGCAGGGCGATCAGCTCCCGGTGCCAGGCGAGCAGGGCCGCGTGCGGCTCGCGTTCGCGCTCGGAGCGGTCCAGGCAGGAGCGCTCCCGGGTGGCCGGCGACTGCGGGTCCGGCACGTCCTCCTCCGCCCAGCCGTGTGCCGCGAACTCCCGGCGCCTGCCCGCCCGTACGGCCTCGGCGAGGTCGGGGTCGGTGTGGTCGGTGAAGTACATCCAGGGGGTGCCCGCGCCCCACTCCTCGCCCATGAAGAGCATCGGTGTGAACGGGGAGGTCAGCACCAGCGTGGCGGCGCAGGCCAGCAGGCCAGGCGTGAGCGTGGCCGAGAGCCGGTCGCCGAGCGCCCTGTTGCCGATCTGGTCGTGGGTCTGCGCGTAGCCGAGGAAGCGGTACCCGGGCGCGGTGTTCACGTCGACGGGCCGGCCGTGGGTGCGGCCGCGGAAGGTCGAGAACGTGCCGTCGTGGAAGAAGACGTGGTTCAGCGTCTTGGCGAGCGCGGCCATCGGGGCGCGCGCGAAGTCGGCGTAGTAGCCCTGGGACTCGCCGGTCAGGGCGGCGTGCAGGGCGTGGTGGAAGTCGTCGTTCCATTGGGCGTGCAGCCCGAGGCCGCCCTCGGCGCGGGGCGTCGTGGTGCGCGGGTCGCACCGGTCGGACTCGGCGATCAGGAACAGCGGGCGGCCGAGGTCGGCGGCCAGGGTGTCGACGGCGGCCGACAACTCCTCCAGGAAGGTCAGGGCCCGGGTATCGGCCAGCGCGTGCACCGCGTCGAGCCGCAGGCCGTCGACCCGGTAGTCCCGCAGCCAGGCCAGCGCGCTGCCCGTCAGGAAGGCGCGCACCTCGTCCGATCCGGGGGCGTCCAGGTTGACCGCCGAGCCCCAGGGCGTGTGGTGGGTGTCGGTGAAGTACGGGCCGAAGGCGGGCAGATTGTTGCCGGAGGGGCCGAGGTGGTTGTGGACGACGTCCAGCACCACGCCCAGTCCCAGCCCGTGCGCCGTGTCGACAAAGCGCTTCAGTGCCTCGGGACCCCCGTACGGCTCGTGCACCGCCCACAGGTCCACCCCGTCGTAGCCCCAGCCGTGCACGCCGGGGAACGGGCACAGCGGCATCAGCTCGACATGCGTGACACCCAGATCGGCCAGTTCGCCGAGGCGGGCCGCCGCCGCGTCGAGGGTGCCCTCGCGGGTGAAGGTGCCGATGTGCAGCTCGTAGAGGACCGCGCCCCGCAGGCCCCGGCCGGTCCACTCGTGCCGCCAGGCGTACGCGTCGTGGTCGACGACCGCGCTCGGGGCGTCGGGACCGTCGGGCTGGCGGCGCGAACGCGGGTCCGGCCGCAGCGGGCCCCCGTCCAGCGCGAAGGCGTACCGGGCGCCGTCGCCTGCCTCGGCCTCCGCGATCCACCAGCCCGCCCGGCCCTGGTCGCGCTCCATCGGGCGTTCGGCGCCCTCCAGCCACAGCGTGACCCGCTCCTCGGCCCGCGGCGCCCACACCTCGAACAACAGCACTGGCGAATCCCCTCGTCGTCGATGCCGGTCCCGTCGATCCCGTATGTCCCGTCCATCCTGACAAGACCGGGGTCTTCAGGCGGGGTGCTTGGGCCATTAAGGTCACAGGACATGCCGATACCGACGGAGCCGCTGCCCGCTTTCCCGCCCGGCTTCCGCTGGGGTGCCGCCGCGTCCGCCTTCCAGACCGAGGGAGCCGCCGACGCCGACGGCAAGGGCCCCTCCGGCTGGGACGCCTTCGCGGCCGCCGGACGGATCAAGGACGGTGCGGACGCCGCCCGCGGCACGGGCTTTTACGACCGCTTTCCCGAGGACGTCGCCCTGCTCGCCGGCCTCGGCGCCGACGTGTTCCGCTTCTCGGTCTCCTGGCCCCGCGTCGTCCCCGGCGGCAGCGGCCCGGTCAACGCCCGCGGACTCGACTTCTACGACCGGCTCGTCGACGAACTCCACGCCCACGGCATCACTCCCGCACCGACGCTCTACCACTGGGACACGCCGCTTCCCCTCGACGAGGCGGGGGGCTGGCTGCGCCGCGACACCGCCGAACGGTTCGCCGAGTACGCCGCGGCCGTCGCCGCACGCATCGGCGACCGCGTACCGCTGTGGATGACCGTCAACGAACCGGCCGAAGTCACCCTGCTCGGTTACGCACTCGGCGAGCACGCCCCCGGCCGGCGGCTCCTCTTCGACGCCCTGCCCGCCGCCCACCACCAGCTGCTCGGCCACGGCCTCGCCGTCCAGGCGCTGCGAGCGGCGGGTGCCGCGGACGTCGGGCTCGCCGCCTCCCACTCGCCCGTGTGGACGGCCGGCGACAGCGACGAGGACCGGTTCGCCGCCGAGCTGTACGACACGGTGACCAACCGGCTGTTCGCCGACCCGTTGCTCACCGGCGCCTACCCCGACGGCTTCGCCGAGCTGATGCCCGGCCCCGTCGCCGACGACCTCGCCGTGATCGCGCAGCCGCTGGACTTCTACGGCGTGAACTACTACCACCCGATGCTCGTCGGCGCGCCCGCCCCGGACGCCCTGGACGGCTTCGCAGGCGTCGGCATGCCCGCGGAACTGCCTTTCGGTCTGCGGGAGATAGCGACCGACGAGCGCACCGACTTCGGCTGGCCCGTCGTCCCCGACGGGCTGCGCGAGCTGCTCGTGTCGCTGAAGGACCGCTACGGCGACCGGCTGCCGCCCGTCGTCGTCACCGAGAACGGCTGCTCGTACGACGGCATCGACGACCGGCGCCGTATCGCCTTCCTCGACGCGCATCTGCGGTCCCTGCACGAGGCGATGACGTCCGGCGTCGACGTCCGCGGCTACTTCACCTGGTCGCTCACCGACAACATCGAGTGGGTCGAGGGAGCCTCCCAGCGCTTCGGGCTCGTCCACGTCGACTACGAGACCCTCCGGCGCACGCCCAAGGCGTCGTACGCCTGGTACCGGGACGTGATCGCCGAGCAGAAACGCCGCGGCGGGCGGTGACGCGGGTGTCCGGAGCCCGGCCCCGGACACCCCGTCCGATCAGCTCCCGGTGGGCGGAAGGAAGTTGATCCGCTCCCTGACCACCGGGTGGCCCGCCTTGGCGAAGTTCGCCGCCATCGGGAAGTTCCCCTGGTCGGTGGCGCCCGCGATGAACTCGGCGCCCCGCTCGGCGAGGAAGTGCGTGCACTCCGCGAGCAGGTCGTACGCGTAGCCGCGGCCGCGCTGCTCGGGGACGACGCCGATGAAGCCGATGCAGGGGCCGCCCGGATTGTGCGCCGGGATGTGCACGCCGGCCAGCTCGCCGTCGGGTGTGTGGGCGAGCTGCCACCACTCCCGCGGCGAGGGGCACCAGTGGAAGAAGTCCAGCTCCTCCCGCGCCGCCTGGTCGAGACCGCCCTCGGCGATCGCCCGGAGCGCGTGCGCGTCCAGCGTCACGGAGTGGATGCGCCGCAGCGCCTCGAAGAACACGGAGTCGTCCGGCTCCGGCCGGAACGTGAGGCGGCCCGGCCGCTCGGGCAGACCGCACGCGGGGGTCCAGCGGTACATGAACCGCTCGACGAGCACCTCGTACCCGGCCGCCTTCGCGGCGCGGATCCGGGCCTCGGCGGCCGGCCGGGCGACCGGGTCGTCCCGCCAGCCGGCGGGCAGGTTGAGCTCCAGCTCGACCTGGAAGGGGGCGGTGCGCAGCAGTTCGGCACCCGCCTCCTCCTCGCCTTCGGCGACGTCGAACCAGTTGATGTTCAGCGGTGTCTCGTCACCGGGGCCGCCCCACCAGGCCCCTCGGGCCACGACTTCGCCGTCGCGCAGGGCGATCCGCTTCCAGTCGGGGCGGTGAACGGTACGGGCATGCCCCTCGGCCGCGCCGAGAGGGTCGGGCAGGGTGTCGAAGAGTCGGGCGTCGCTCGCGTCGAGCGCGCGGATGACCAGATCGGTCATGAGGAAGTCCTTTGGGACGGGATGTACGCGAAGCGCTCCCGGTCAGACACTGAACGCCGGGTGGACGGGGCGGGAGCGCGGGAATCGTGTGAGGTGCACGGCACTCGCCTCCTTCCGTCGTCATGGGCGTCGGTGGCCACCCTAGACGGGCCCGCGCGCATCGGTCCAGCGCTTTCCGGCTGCCTGGCGCGACGCAACGCGCCGCGCAGCCAGGGTAGTTGGGTCGCAGCGTGGCCGGAACGCCACCTTCCGTGCAGGTCAGAGGGGTCGCGCCGAACAGCGGAAGACCTGCTCTTCTGGACACCCCGGGCCCTTCGGTCCGACAATCTGAGTTGTGACCTCCTCCTACGAGTCCCCCACGTATCCCGCACGGCTGTCGGACGCCGAGCGCGAGCGTGTCCTCGATGTGCTCAGAGAGGGCGCGGCCCAGGGCAGGCTGTCGCACGAGACGTTCGTGCACCGGATGGAACTGGTCCTGGCCGCCCGCCGTTCGGAGGAGCTGGACGCCCTCACCGCCGACCTCGTCCACGAGAACAGGTGGGCGCGCCGGATCTACAGCGCGGTCGGGCGGGTCTCGGCGTTCTCCGTGCGGCTGCGCCGGGCCTGGCAGGCGGAGAAGCTGCCCCCGCTGCTGCTGCCCGAGCCGGGCCCCTACCCCCTGCGCATCGGCCGTGACCCGGTCAACGGACTGCGGCTGAGCCACGACACGGTCTCGCGGCTGCACGCCGAACTGAGCCATCAGGGCACTCTGTGGGTCCTGCGCGACCTCGGCTCGACCAACGGCACCACGGTCAACGGCCGCAGGGTGACCGGCGCGATCGTCGTCCAGGACGGCGACATGGTGGGCTTCGGCAGCATGAGCTTCCGCCTCACCGCCCGCTGAGCGGTGACCTGTTCGCCGCCGCGGGCGGCGGCCCGGCATTCGCGGTCGTGCCGGTGCCCCGGCAGCGCCTCCGTATCCGTCGGACGGCCGGGGCCTTCACCCCGCTGCGGCCGGCCTGCCGCCCGAATGGCGTAGCCGTCCCGACTTCACCCGTACGGACCTACGCGGACTGCGCTGACGGCGGCCCGGTGGTCACCTGAAGGGAGCAGCGGGGCGAAGAGACCCGCGGCCGTGACAGGGGAGCGCACACCATGCACGCGGACACACGCCCCACGCCCGAGCCCCCACCGCCCACCGACTCCGCGCTCCCCGCTGCGACGGGCCGCCGGGTCGGCGCGCTGCTGCCCGGGCTGCCCACGGGGAACGAGCACGAGCTGTACGAGGGCTACCGCCGGCTGCGTGAGGAGCACCCCCTCACCTATGACGCGTCCGTCGGCGCCTGGCTGCTCAGCCGCTACCGCGACGTCTCCACCGCCCTGACCGATCTTCGCTTCACCCACGGCCACCGGCCCGGCGACGCGGGATGCGCCGGACACCTCGCGCCCGTCCCGCACGCGCTGCGCGAGATCGTCCAGCGCACCGCGTACGTCCTCGCCCGGCGGCTCGCGGGCCGTGACCAGGTCGACCTGGTGGAGGAGTTCTGCCAGTGGCTGCCGTCCGGGGCCGTCGGCGTACGGGGCAGGACGGCCGGCCGGGCGCTGCTCGCCGGACGGTGCGTCTCCCAGGTCTCGGTGCGGCAGAAGGCACTCGCCTCGTTCTTCGCCAATGTGCTCGGCCACCCCGACCGGATGGCCGCGCTGCGGGCCGAGCCGCGGCTGATCGCACGGGCCTGGACCGAGTCGCTGCGGCACGATCCGCCGGTCCTGGTGGTGATCCGCAGGACGGCCGCCGAGGTCACGCTCAGCGGGGGCACGCTGCCGGCGGGCGCGGCCGTCGCCTGCCTGATCGGCTCGGCGGGCCGGGACCCGGAGCGGTTCCGCGACCCCGACCGGTTCGACATGCTCCGGGGCGATCCCGGCCAGCTCACCTTCGGTCTGGGCGGGTGCCCGGCCGTGGCGCTCGCGGCGATGGAGGCCGAGTACGGTCTGCGCGCGCTGAGCGAGGCGATGCCGAGGATGCGCTGGGCCGACGGATTCCGGCCGGTCGCCAGTGGCCTGATCACCCGGTCCCCCCAGACGCTGCTGGTCCGTCCGCGCGGCTGAGCAGCGCCACGGGCCGCGCCGCGAACAGGTCGGCCACCGGCACGGGCACCCCACCGGTGAACTCGCGCTCCCCGCCCAGCAGATCGCTCCACCGGCCCGGCGGAAGTGTCAGAGCCGTGCCCCGCCAGCCGCCCTCGCGCTCCAGCCGCATCGAGAGCCGGGTGACCGCCGTGACCACCTCCTCGCCCCGGCGGAACGCGACGCAGTGCCCCGCCGCCGGGCCGGAGGCGGTCAGCGCCTCGTACGCGGCGCGGGCGCCGAACAGGTCCGGACGCGCCCGGCGCAGCCTGAGCGCCGTGGCCGTCAGGGCCTGCTTCTCCGCACTCAGACCGCCCTGCGGATCCGTCCCCGAACCGCCCGCCGCGCCGGCGGTCAGCGGCTCGGACAACGGCGGGCCGAACGGGGCCGGGGCCCGGTTGTCCGGGTCGACCAGGGCCAGGAATTCGCGCTCCGAGCCCTGGTACACGTCGGGCACGCCCGGCATCGTCAGATGCAGCAGCGTCGCCCCCAGCACGTTCGCCCGCACGTACGGGGCGAGCTCCCGGACGAAACGGGCCACCGAATGCTGCGGGGAACCGGCCGGTCCGCTGCCCACGAACGCCGACACCGCCTTCTCGTACGCCGGGTCCGACTCCGTCCAGCTCGTGTGCACCCCCGCCTCCCGCACCGCTTTGAGCAGTGCCGCCTCCAGCCGGTCGGCGTCGGGGATGCCGAACCCGACGGCCGTCTGCCAGGCCACCCACGCGAGCTGCGCGTCGGGGGCCCCGCCGCCCCCGGACGGGCTCTCGGCCTCCTCCGTGATCCGCTCCAGGAACCGCGCCCACCGCTCCGGGCACTCGGACAGCACCGCGATGCGCGCCCGCACGTCCGCGCTGCGCTTGGTGTCGTGCGTGGTCAGCACCGTGCCCGTGCCCGCCCAGTCGCGGGCCAGACGGGCGCAGAAGGCGTGGAAGGCCGCGGGCTCGACCGCCGGGCTCCCGGGATCGCCGCCCACCTCGTTCGCCGAGATCAGCGGCGCGTACCGGTAGAACGCGGTGTCCTCCACCGACTTGGCCCGCAGCGCCGACGCCGTCTGGGCGAAGCGCGCCCGGAAGCGGACGTGGTCCGGCCCGTCGCCGAGCCGGCCCAGCGCCAGGTCCCGCACCACGTCCACCGCAGCCGCCTCCTCGGGCACGGCGAACGTGTCCCGCGCCGCCCGCGCCGCGTCCTCGGGGAGTGCGGACTCGGCATCGACCCGGTAGGGCCGGTAGACGGGCACGCGGACCAGCAGCTCACGCACGGCCGCGCGCAGCGCCCACGGGGCGTGGTCGCGCAGCCGTGTGTCCGCGGCGCAGATCCGCTCGGCGAGCCGGACGAGCGTCGAGGTCTCGGCAGCCAGCTCATGCGTCACGACCTCGTACGCCGCACGCCGCGCCGTCGCCTCCCACCGTCCGCCGAGACTGTCGTCCACGTCGGTGAAGTCACGGTAGACGCCGACCAGTTGGCGCATGCCGGCCGGGTCGGTGAACAGGCCGTCGACCCTGCGCAGCGCGTCGTACCCCGTGGTGCCCGCGACGGGCCAGCCGGCCGGCAGACGCTCGTCGCCGGTGAGGATCTTCTCCACGACGATCCAGCTGCCCCTGCGGTCCGGCGGCCGGGGAAGGGGACCCCAGCCACCGGTCGCCTCGTCGAGTCTGCGCAGATAGCCCTCGGGGTCGGCCACCCCGTCCGGATGGTCCACCCGCAGCCCGTCGACGACACCGTCGCGCACCAGCTCCAGGATCTTGGCGTGGGTCGCGTCGAAGACCTCCGGGTCCTCCACGCGCACCCCGATGAGGTCCGAGACGGTGAAGAACCGCCGGTAGTTGAGCTCGGTACGGGCAAGGCGCCACCACGCGAGGCGGTACCACTGGGCGTCCAGCAGCTCGGGCAGCGGCAGGTGCGCGGTCGACGCGCGCAACGGGAACCGCTGCTCCCCGTGGTGCAGCACCTCCCCCTCGACCCGCAGCCGCGCCAGCTCGCCGCCGATGCGCCCGGGCAGCACCGGCAGCAGCACCTTGCCGTCCCCGGCGGCCCAGTCGATGTCGAACCAGCGGGCGAACGGCGACCGCGGGCCCTCGCGCAGCACCTCCCACAGCGCGCGGTTGTAGCGCGGGACGGCGGCCATGTGGTTCGGCACGATGTCGACGACCAGGCCCAGGCCGTGCTCGCGGGCCGTGTGGGACAGGCGGCGCAGCCCGTCCTCGCCGCCGAGTTCCTCGCGGACACGGCTGTGGTCGACGACGTCGTACCCGTGCGTGGACCCAGGCACCGCCTCCAGCACCGGCGACAGGTGCAGGTGGGAGACGCCGAGGGTGGCGAGATAGGGAACCGCCGCCTCGGCGGCCGCGAACGGGAAGTCCGGCTGCAGCTGGAGCCGGTAGGTGGCCGTGGGTGTCATGCGAACATACGTACCCGCCCTGAACACTTCTGTGCCGCCGGTCCCGGCCGTTCGGTCGATCGAGTGATCATCCGCCGGGCCGGGAACTTCCGCGGGCGCCTCCCGCGGCCCGGGCTACGCGGGCCTGCGCAGCACGGTCAGGCTGCGGCCCACCAGCGGCAGCACCTCCCCCGCCGACACCATCGGCCCCTTGCCGGGCGGAACGCCCTCGCGCCGTGCGGTGTCCACGACGACCTGCCACTCCTCGCCGTGGTTGACGGGGACGGTGAACTCCAGCTCGTCCGCGCTCGCGTTGAACATCAGGAGGAAGGAGTCGTCGGAGATCCGCTCGCCCCGCGGCCCCGGCTCGGAGATGGCGTGACCGTTCAGGAACACGGACAGCGCCTTGGCGTGCGCGGCCTGCCAGTCGCGCTGGACCATCTCCTCCCCCTTCGGCGTGAACCAGGCGATGTCCGTCAGCTCGTCGTGGGTGCCCTCGACCGGACGGCCGTGGAAGAAGCGGCGCCGCCGGAAGACCGGGTGGTCGCGCCGCAGCCAGACCATCGTCTTGGTGAAGGTCAGCAGCGAGCTCTCCTCGTCCTCGCCCGGATCGGGCCAGTGCACCCAGGAGATCTCGTTGTCCTGGCAGTAGGCGTTGTTGTTGCCGCCCTGGGTGCGGGCGAACTCGTCGCCGTGGCTGAGCATCGGCACGCCCTGCGAGAGCATCAGCGTCGCGATGAAGTTGCGCATCTGCCGCTCGCGCAGCTCCAGCACGCCGGGGTCGTCCGTCTCGCCCTCGGCCCCGCAGTTCCAGGACCGGTTGTGGCTCTCGCCGTCGCGGTTGTTCTCGCCGTTGGCCTCGTTGTGCTTGCTGTTGTAGGAGACGAGGTCGTGCAGGGTGAAGCCGTCGTGGCAGGTGGTGAAGTTGATCGAGGCCAGCGGCCGGCGGCCGTCGTCCTGGTAGAGGTCCGACGAGCCGGTCAGCCGGGACGCGAACTCGGCCAGCGTGCGCGGCTCGCCGCGCCACAGGTCCCGCACGCAGTCGCGGTACTTTCCGTTCCACTCGGTCCACAGGGGCGGGAAATTCCCCACCTGGTAGCCGCCCTCGCCGACGTCCCAGGGCTCCGCGATCAGTTTCACCTGGCTGACCACCGGGTCCTGCTGCACGAGGTCGAAGAACGAGGACAGCCGGTCGACCTCGTGGAACTGGCGTGCGAGCGTCGCCGCGAGGTCGAAGCGGAAACCGTCGACGTGCATCTCCGTCACCCAGTACCGCAGTGAGTCCATGATCAGCTGCAGCACGTGGGGACTGCGCATCAGCAGGGAGTTCCCGGTGCCGGTGGTGTCCATGTAGTACCGGCGGTCGTCCATCAGCCGGTAGTACGAGGCGTTGTCCAGACCGCGGAAGGACAGGGTCGGCCCCAGGTGGTTGCCTTCCGCGGTGTGGTTGTAGACCACGTCCAGGATGACCTCGATGCCGGCCTGGTGCAGCGCCCGCACGGCCTGCTTGAACTCCAGCACCTGCTCGCCGCGGTCGCCCCAGGAGGCGTAGGAGTTGTGCGGGGCGAAGAAGCCGATGGTGTTGTAGCCCCAGTAGTTGTTCAGCCCCGCGTCCACCAGCCGGTGGTCGTTCACGAACTGGTGCACGGGCATCAATTCCAGCGCCGTCACGCCCAGTTCCGTGAGGTGGGAGATGACGGCCGGATGCGCGAGGCCCGCGTACGTGCCGCGCAGCTCCGGGGGCAGCTCCGGGTGGAGCATGGTGAGGCCCTTCACATGGGCCTCGTAGATCACGGTGCGGTGGTAGTCCGTGCGCGGCGGACGGTCGTCGCCCCAGTCGAAGTACGGATTGACCACGACGGACGACATCGTGTGCGGTGCCGAGTCGAGGTCGTTGCGGGAGTCCGGTCTGCCGAAGTGGTAGCCGTAGACCGACTCGTTCCAGTCGATGGACCCGCTGATCGCCCGCGCGTACGGGTCGAGCAGCAGCTTCGCGGAATTGCAGCGCTGCCCGCGGGCGGGCTCGTATGGGCCGTGGACCCGGAAGCCGTAGCGCTGCCCGGGCATCACCCCCGGCAGGTACGCGTGCCGCACGAACGCGTCGGTCTCGCGCAGCTCGACCGCGGTCTCCGAGCCGTCGTCGTGCAGCAGACACAGCTCGATGCGTCGCGCGGCTTCGGAGTGCACCGCGAAATTGGTGCCGGCGCCGTCGTACGTGGCGCCGAGTGGGTACGCCTGTCCCGGCCAGACCTGCATAGATTCGACTCTTCCATTTCTGATCCGGGTGTGGGGGACTACTTGGCGAAGATCCTCCCCCAAAGTGGAGCAACCTCCTAGGACTTCGAACCGTCCTACCGGGTGACCAATGGGGATCCTGGGGGAAAGGGGGGACAAGTGCGCCAATTGGTGCGCCGTCACCTGGGGAAGCTCTTGGCGGGGACCGCCATGGCGGTGACGGGTACGGCCCTGATGGTGGGAATCACTCTGCCGGACACGGCGGGCGCCGACGACGCGAACGGGGCGGGCGGCCAGGCCCGGGTCCCGGCCGCGGCAGGCCCGGCGGGCGCGGGGGAGGGCGGTGAGGCCGGGAGCGGCTCGGCCGCCGAGTCGCGGCCTCCTGCCGTCGCGGTGCCGCGTGAGGGAGAGCGGGGGGTCGGCAGGGACCCGCTGACACCGGCCGAGCTGAGCCGCGCGGAGCGGATCGCGCTGACATCGGCTGCCCGGTCGGAGGGCGAGAACGCGACGGGCGGCCGCGGTCCGCAGCACGTCGCGACCAATCTCGCGGAACCGCCGCCCACCGCTCCGGAGGCGGCCGTGCGCCGTGCCGAGGTCAGCTTCTACGACTACCGGACCGACGAGCTCGTCACCTCGACCGTCAACCTCGACTCCGGCAGGGTCGAACGCACGGGCGTCCAGCGGGGCGTCCAGCCGTCGCCGCACCCGGAGGAGCTGCGCGAGGCCGTGGCGCTGATCCTGGCCGACCCGCTCGGCTCCGACCTGAAGGCCGACTACCGGCACGCGACGGGCCGGTCCCTCACCTCACCCGATCAGCTCTGGTTCAACGGCGACGTCTACCGCACCCACCGCGAGAAGGACGTGCCGAAGGAGCTGGACCGCTGCGGCGAGCACCGCTGTGTCCGCCTCGTCACCAAGGTCGTGAACGGTCCCTGGATCGAGATCCGGAATCTGATCGTCGACCTGAGCGCCCGGACCGTCGCACGCGTCGGCTGACCGGCCGCCGCGCCGCTGTGGCGGCGCACCGTCCCGCACAACCTGTGCCACTACGTCCGCACGTCCCGGTGAGGGAGTACGTCCAGATGCCCGTGAACACACTCGTCCGCGTCCGCAGGCGCGGCGCGCTGCTGGCGGCGGCCGCGCTGCTCGGCAGCGCCGGCGCCGCCACCGGCCCGGCCTCCGCCGCTCCCGCAGCGGCGGGCGGCGCCCAGGCCGCCCCCAGGCCGCCGCACTCCGACTGCAGCGTCGCCTACCGCATCGAGCAGAAGCTCGACGGCGGCACGACCTGGCGGATGTGCTGGCGCTACGACACCGGCCACGGCCTGATCCTCGACAGGATCACCTATCAGCCCAAGGGCGAACGGCGTCCCATCCCGGTGCTGAACAGCGCCAAGCTCGCCCAGATACACGTGCCGTACGACGACGGCAACGCGGAGTACGACGACCTCACCGGCGCCGGATTCGGCTGGGGCCTGCAGAACCTCGCGCCCGCCGAGTGCCCCGGCGGCACGGTCACCAAGGTCAGGGTCCCGGAGATGGGGACGGTCGACGGCCTGTGCACCACCACCCGTGCCCGCGGCCACGCCTACCGGCTCGCCGGCGACGAGGGCACGAAGGTCTGGCAGGCCCAGGGCAAGGACCTGCTGGTCTACACGGTCAACAAGGTGGCCTGGTACGAGTACATCACCGAATGGCGGTTCTCCTCCGACGGCACCGTCTCCGCCAACGTCGGCGCGACGGGCAGCCTCGCACCCGACGACTACAACGCCGCCGACGGCCGCGGGTGGCCGATAGGCAAGGGCGCCCGCGACTACGCCACCAGCCACGCCCACAACGTGTTCTGGCGTCTCGACTTCGGCCTCGACGGCGGTAACACGAACCGGGTGGAGCAGTACGACTCGAAGGTCACCGCCCCCACGGGCGACGGCAGTCCGACCGTGAAGACGACCCGGACCCCTGTCACCAAGGAACTCGCCGGAGACGCCCGCACCATGCGCTGGTGGCGCGTGGTCAGCGCGCGGGGCAAGAACAGGGACGGCCACGCCCGCTCGTACGAGATCGTGCCCGGCCCGTCCAGCAGGCACGAGGGCCGCCCCTTCACCAAGCACGACATCTACTTCACTCAGAACAGGGCCTGCGAGCAGTTCGCCAGCGACAACGTCCTCGACTGCGGGAGGAACGCGCCCACGAGCGTGGACAAATGGGTCAATGGTGAGAACCTCACCAATCCGATCGTCTGGGTCAACATCGGGTTCCACCACATCGCCCGGGACGAGGACCAGCAGCCCATGCCGGTCCACTGGCAGGGCTTCCAGCTCGCCGCACGGGACGTGACGTCTATGAATCCGCTCACTCCGGCCGATCTCGCCGAGCAGAACGGCCATCACGATCACGGGAGTTGAGAAACAACCGGCTCATCCTGCTGCACCGCCTCCCGCTCCCGGAGTAGGCTTCCTTGATCGTTGAAGACGGCGTTCCAGGAAAGCAGAAGGCGGTGCGCGGGTGAGCTCGGGAGGCCTGGAGCTGCCCCCAGGTGACGCGGGTCACGAGGGGGGAGACTCTGCCGAGGTCCCACCGGGAGCGGTTTCGCTCGCGCGGCCCATGGAGATCGGGGCGGAGCTGGACTGGGGCGCGGAGGCCTGGAGCGAGGTGCGCACGCGCGCCCAGCGGGCAGGCCGCGCCTACATCTGGCTGAATCTGGTGGAACAGCGGCTGCGAGCGGTGGTCGCCGCCGTGCTGCGGCCCATCTACGACCCCGTGCACGGCGAGGACTGGGTCGTCGCGGCGGCCGGCCCCGCGGGCCAGGAGTGGGTGCAGCGGGCGGTCGCCGTGCGGGAGGTCTCGCGCCGCAAGGGCTACCTGCTGGACCCGGCGGACGACAACGTCCTGTCCTTCCTCACCCTGCCCCAGCTGCGCGAGCTGATGGTGCAGCACTGGCCCTGCTTCGAGCCGTACTTCGACGACCGGCGCGACGTCGAACTGGCGCTGGACGAGCTGGAGGTGGCGCGCAACGTCGTCTCCCGCAACCGGGCGCTCAACGAGGCCGTCCTCGCCCAGGCCGAGCGCGCCTCCGCCCGCCTGCTGGAGATACTCGGCAGCGGCGCCGGAGTGCCCTCCGCCGACCGCCTCCCCGTCGACGCCGTCGAGGACCTGGTCGGCGACCGGTACGCGGACGTCGTCTCCGTCCACCCCGACCGGGTCAGGCTCCAGCGCCAGCTGCCGGCCGAGGACCTCTTCGGCGGGGCGCGTCGCCTCGACGCGATCGGCATAGGCCTGAACCTTCTCGTGCAGAACTTCTCCGGCCGCCGCCTCGTGAGGCTGGCCGAGTCCGGTTGCCGGGTCCGGCTCCTCTTCCTCAACCCGGCCAGCAGCGCCGTCAAGCGGCGCGAACGCGAACTCGGTATCAAGAAGGGCGAGTTGAGCCGCACCGTGGAGATGAACATCCTCCACATGCGCCGGGTCCGCTCCCGGCTGCGGGACCCGGGCGCCTTCGAGATCCAGGTCTTCGACGAGACCCCCCGCTTCACCGCCTACCTCGTGGACGGCGACGGCCCCGACGGCCTCGCGGTCGTCCAGTCCTACCTGCGCCGCGCCCGCGGCATGGAGGCCCCCGTGCTGGTCCTGCGGGGAGACAGGCGCTCGGTGGTCCGCTCGGGGCAGGACGGCGAGAGCGGACTCTTCCAGACCTACCGCGAGGAGTTCGAGTCGGTGTGGACCGACTCACGCCCCGTGTCCTGATCCGGCGGAGTACGGTTCCCGCCTCGTTGTCAGTGGTGCGTGGGAAGGTGGGGAACCAACGGGGGAAGCACCATCGCACCATGGAGGAGGGGGCATGATGTCCTGGCACGGGGGCCCACTGGCCGGCTTCGATCTGGAGACCACGGGCACCGATCCGCTCGACGCCCGCATCGTGACGGCCGCCGTCGTCGAACTGCACGCGGGGGAGCCGGTGCTGCGCCGCGGCTGGATGGCCGACCCGGGGATACGGATCCCCGAGCAGGCCTCGGCGATCCATGGCATCAGCAACGAGCGCGCGGCGGCGGAGGGCAGGCCGGCCCGCGAGGTGGCCGACGAGGTCGCCCAGGTGCTCACGGGGTACTGGCAGCGGGGTGTCCCGGTCGTCGCGTACAACGCGGCCTTCGACCTGACGCTGCTCACGGCCGAGTTGCGCCGCCATGGACTGCCCTCGTTGAGCGAGCGGCTGGACGGCCGCCCGATCGGCCCCGTCATCGACCCGTACACGATCGACCGCGCCGTCGACCGCTATCGCAAGGGCAAGCGCAACCTCGAGGCGGTCTGCGCCGAGTACGGCGTCGTCCTCGACCGCGCCCACCGCGCGGACGCGGACGCGCTCGCCGCGGTCCTCGTCGCCCGGGCGATAGCCGAGCGCCACCCGTCGGTGGCGCGCCTCGACCCGGGCCTGCTGCACGAGCGCCAGGTGAGCTGGTACGCGCAGTGGGCGGCCGACTTCCAGAGCTTTCTGCGCCGCAAGGGGAGCCCGGAGGCCGTGGTCGACGCGTCCTGGCCCCTGCGCGCCCTCGCCCCCGCGGGGGCCTGACCGCCGGGGCCTGTCGGGCCGAGGGCGTTGAACCGGGCCGGAGGGCGCTTCCCGCGCCGAGGTCGTTCCGGGAGCCGGCTCGGCGTGGAGACACCACCGGGGCGGGCGCCTGCGCGTCCGGCCCGGGCGGCAAAGCCGCCGCCGCGCCGTGGGCCTCGGGGTGCGGTCGGTCGGCAGGCGACCCCGTACCGGTGGTCGTGCTCAAGGGGAACCGGCAGTCGCCCAGGGACCGGAGGCCCTCCGGCTGGCCGAGGTGTTCTCGTCGGCGGGGAACGGGCCGCCGTGTGTGGCCGAGGGGGCCGACGCGGTGCCGGGTGCCGGGCCGCCGCCGTGGCTTGCCGGCCCGGTTTCGGAGGCGAGGGACGAGTGTTCGCCGGCCGTGCCCGTGGTGAGCGTGCCGCACCGCTCGGTGGTTCAGAAGGGGTACCAGCGCACCTCGGGGTCGTCGTCGCGCAGTGAGGCCACCCGGCGGCGGAACTCGGCGAGCGCCTTGGGGTTCGTCGGGGCGTGCTGGGCCACCCACGCGCAGCTTGCCGTCTCGCGCGCACCGCGCAGGACCGCGCAGCCGTCCCACTCGCGCACGTCCCAGCCGTACGCGGCGGTGAACGCGTCATAGGCGGCCGGATCGAGGCCGTAGCGGTCGCGGGACAGAGCCATGACCACGAGGTCGTGCTCGCGCAGGTCGCAGGAGACCGTCTCCAGGTCGACCAGCACCGGGCCGTCCGGGCCCACATGGACGTTGCGGGGCAGCGCGTCGCCGTGGATGGGGCCGGGCGGCAGATGCGGCGTCAGTGAGGCCGCCGCCTCGGCGAAGCCGTCACGGCGCTCGCGCAGATACGCGGCGTCGGCGGCGTCGATCGCGTCCCCGGCCAGCCGCAGCCACCGTTCGACCCCGCCCAGCAGATCGCGGCGGGGCAGCGCGAAGGAAGGAGCACCGAGCGCATGGACACGGACCAGCAGTTGTGCCAGATCGGCCGGTGCCGCCGGGCGCACGGCGTCGGGCAGCCGGTGCCAGAGCGTCACCGGGTGGCCGTCGACGAGCTGCGCCCGCGGCTCCGCCGCGCGCACCGCGGGGACCCCCGCGTCGGCCAGCCAGGCCGCCACCGCAAGCTCCCGCTCGGCACGCGGCAGCAGCTCGGCGTCACGGCCGACCTTCACGACGATGTCGCCCGCCACGAAGACCGCGTTCTCGCCGAGTGCCAGCAGCGCGGCGTCACGGGCGGCGGCCACAAGCCCGGCCGCCGCCAGTACGTCGCGTGCCCGTGTCTCGTCCATCGGTCTCTCCCAGCCCAGTGCCCTGTCGTGTATCGGGCAAAGTCTCGCATCCGTGCAGGTGGCCTTGACGAACCGACGACCCGTCAGCACGATGACGGGGCCGCCGGGGCGGCGGATCAGGACCCGGTCAGGGCCGGGCCGCCCGAAGGAGTCGAATACATGACATCGGCGACCGCAACGGCGCGGTTAGGGAGGAAACCGGCCTTCGGCCCCTGGTTCCTCGTCCTGCCCGCGCTGATCCCCATCCTGTTACTGAGCGTCGGCCCGCTGCTCTACGGCATCGCGCTGGCCCTCACCGACTCGCAGGCGGGCCGCACCGAGCCCACCCAGTGGGTCGGCACACTCAACTTCCGGGACCTGCTGCACGACACCCTGTTCTGGGAGTCGTTCCGCGTCGGCCTGCTGTGGGCGGCCGGAGTGACCGTCCCGCAGTTCCTCCTCGCCCTCGGCCTCGCCCTGCTGCTCGACCAGCGGCTGCGGCTTCGCTGGCTCGCCCGTGCGCTCGCCATCGTGCCCTGGGCCATGCCCGAGGTCGTCGTCGGCATCATGTGGCGGCTCGTCTACAACCCCGACGCCGGCATCCTCAACGAGACCCTCCGCGACCTGGGCCTCGGCGACGGACGCGACTGGCTGACCGGCCTCGCCACCGCGCTGCCCGCCGTGGTCCTCGTCGGTGTGTGGGCCGGCATGCCGCAGACCACGGTGGCCCTGCTGGCCGGTCTCCAGCACACCCCGCACGAGCTCCACGAGGCGGCCGCCCTGGACGGAGCGGGCGCCTGGCGCCGGTTCCGCACCGTCACCTGGCCCGCGCTGCGACCCGTCGCGCTCGCCATCACGGCGCTCAACCTCATCTGGAACTTCAACGCGTTCGCCCTGGTCTACGTGCTGACCAACGGAGGACCGGGCGGACGGACCCGGCTGCCCATGCTCTTCGCCTACGAAGAGGCCTTCCGCTACGGCCAGTTCGGCTACGCGGCCGCCATGGGCTGCGTCATGGTCGCCGTCATGTCGGTGATGCTCGCCTTCTACCTCGTGGGACGGCTCAAGGGAGGCGACGAGACATGAGCGCGCTGCGCACCAGCAGAGCCGGACGTGCCGGGCAGTACGTCGCGCTGGTCTGCTATCTGGCCTTCCTCGCCTTTCCGTTCCTCTGGCTGGTCTCCACCGCGTTCAAGCCGGCGCGGGAGCTGGGATCCCTGCACCCCACCTGGATCCCCCAGCAGCCGACCCTCGACAACTTCCGGCAGGCCTTCGACGAACAGCCGCTGCTCCAGGCCGCGGGCAACAGTCTGCTCGCGGCGCTCGCCGCGGCCCTGACCGCCGTCGTCATCGCGACCCCCATGGCGTACGTGATGGCCCGCCACCGCGGCAGGCTGACGACCGCGGCCACCGGATGGGTCGTGGTCAGCCAGGCGTTCCCGTTCGTCCTGGTGATCATTCCGCTCTTCCTGATCCTCAAGAACCTCCATCTGATCAACACCCTCTTCGGGCTGATCATGGTCTATGTCGTCTGGTCGCTGCCCTTCGCGCTGTGGATGCTCGTCGGTTACGTCCGGGCAGTGCCGGAGGAGTTGGAGGAGGCCGCGGCCGTGGACGGCGCCGGCCGGCTGCGGACGCTGGTCTCGGTGACGGCCCCGCTGCTCGCGCCCGGGATCGTCGCCACCGCGCTCTTCGCGTTCATCACCGCGTGGAACGAGTTCTTCTTCGCGCTCGTGCTGCTCAAGACCCCGGAGAAGCAGACCTTGCCGGTCGTCCTCACACACTTCCTCGGCGCGGAGGGCGTCGCCGACCTCGGGCCGCTCGCGGCGGCCGCGTTCCTCGCGACGCTCCCCTCGCTGGTCATCTTCGCGATCATCCAGAAGCGGATCACGGGCGGCATGCTCGCCGGGGCGGTGAAGAACTGATGCGCGCACGACTGCTGCCCGCGGCCGTCGCCGCCCTCGCCCTGCTGCTCACCGGCTGCGGCGGGGACGGGGACCGCGCCGACGGAAAGATCAGGCTCCGTTTCCAGTCCCTGGCGTGGCAGAAGGAGTCCGTCGACGCCAACAAGGAACTGGTGAGGGAGTGGAACGAGTCCCACCCCGACATCCAGGTCGAGTACGTCCAGGGCAGTTGGGACAGCGTGCACGACCAACTGCTCACCTCGTTCGAGGGAGGCGAGGCGCCGGACATCATCCACGACGCCTCCGACGACCTCGCGGACTTCGCGTACGGCGGCTACCTCGCCGACCTCACCGATCTGCTGCCCGAGCGCCTCAAGGCCGACATCCCGCGGCAGAGCTGGCGGACGACCACCTTCGGCGACGGCGTCTACGGCGTGCCGTTCCTCCAGGAGCCCCGCGTCCTCATCGCCAACAAGAAGATCCTGGACGCATCCGGGGTCCGTGTCCCGACGGCCGGCCGGCCGTGGAGCTGGGCGGAGTTCCGGCAGGTGACGAAGGACCTGGCCGAGCACATGGGGGAGGGGAAGTACGGCATAGCCTGGCCGCTGAAGGAGCCGGTGTCCGTGACGCTCAACCTCGGGCTGTCCGCCGGCGGACAGCTGTTCCACCGCGGTGACGACGGCAAGGTCACCGTCCGGTTCACCGAGGGGGACGCGGTGGTGCCCCGGACCGTCCACGACCAGGTCAACGTCGACAAGAGCGCCACGCGCAGCACGCTGGGCTCCGGTGGTTCGGACACACTGCCCGGCCTCTTCGGCGGCAAGTACGCCATGGTTCCGCTGGGTTTCTCCTACCGGCAGCAGATCGTCCGGCAGGCACCCGAGGGATTCGAGTGGACGGTGCTTCCCGCGCCTGCCGGGCCCGGCGGGCCGGCGCAGGGCGTGAGCCCACAGACCTTGTCGGTCGCCGAGGACAGTCCGTACAAGAAGGAGGCGGCGCGGTTCATCGACTTCATGCTCCAGCCGAGGAACATGGTGCGGCTCGCCCAGGGCGACTGGATGCTGCCGACGGGGACCGAGGCGCTCGACGACCCGGCCCTGCACACGGACAGGCACGGCTGGGCCACGGGCGCCGAGCTCGCCCGGCATCTCCGGTCGGCTCCGGCGCAGTCGGTGCGCGGGTATCCGGAGTGGAAGGACAAGGTCGCGACCCCGGCGTACCAGGAGTACTACAGCGGGGCGATCGACGCCGGCGAACTGCGCGAAAGGCTGGTCGGGGACGGCAATCTGGTACTGGCCCGCTATCAGCGCTGAGCCGGCGCCGGGCACCGGTCCGACGCCACGTGCCGGCCGCCGGCGCCGCGCGCTGACGGGCGCGAGCCCCTCCCAGCCGTGTGCGGGCTGCCGAACGGCAGCCCGCACACGGGAGACGGGGTCACAGCGGGCAGACGCCTGTCCGCTATGCGCCCACGCGTTCCGGCTCGCGCCTTCCCGGTGCAGGCGAGTCGGCGGCGGGCTCGTCGTGGGTGAGGTCCGGGAGCCAGTGGAGCCACTTCGGGAAGTACCAGTTGCGGTCGCCCAGCAGCGCCATCACAGCCGGCAGCAGTACGCCGCGGATGATCGTCGCGTCGATCAGGACCGCCGCCGCGAGGCCCACACCCATCTGCTTCATCGACTGCATCGACAGCGTTCCGAAGATCGCGAACACCGCCACCATGATGACCGCCGCGCTCGTCACCACGCCCGCTGTCGTCACCACGCCGTGCGTGATCGCCTCACGCGTCCCCCGGCCCTGGAGCTTCGCCTCGCGGATACGGGAGACCACGAACACGTGGTAGTCCATCGACAGCCCGAAGAGGATCACGAACAGGAACAGCGGCAGCCACGCGATGATCGCGCCCACGCCCTCCGCGCCGACCAGTGACGCGCCCCAGCCGTGCTGGAACACGGCCGTCAGGATGCCGTACGCCGCGGCCACCGACAGCAGGTTGAGGACGATCGAGGTGACCGCGATCGTCAGAGACCGGAACGACAGCAGCATCAGCACGAAGGCGAACACCACCACGAACCCGAACACCGGTGCCACCGCGCCCGTCAGCTGGTCGTTGAAGTCCTTCGAGCCCGCGACCTGACCGCTGATGGGAGCCTCGAGCCCGTCGACCTCGCCCAGGGTGGCGGGACGCACCGTGTCGCGCAGCAGTTCCAGGCTCTTCTCCGCCCGGTCCTGGTCGGAGCCGCCCACCAGGGGGACGTAGACGAACGCGAGGTTGTGCTCCTTGTGCGTGACGACCTCGACCGGGCCCTGGGACGCGCCCGAACTCACCGCCTGCGCACGGAAATCGGCGATGGCGCGGCGAACGGGTGCGGAGTCGATGTCGTCCGCCTTGATCACGACCTCAGCCGGGTCCGCCCCGCCGGGGAACGCCTCGTTGATCCGTTCGTACGTCGCCACGATCGGCACGGAGTCGCCGAACTCCTGGTCCAGGGTGAAGTTCTGTGTCTTCATGCCGACCGCGGGCAGCGCGACCGCGACCAGCGCACCCGCCGCGACCAGGAACGACACCAGCGGGCGGCGAAGCACCCCGCCGAGCACCGCCGTCCAGACCCGGCTGCCGCCGTCTCCCCTCGTGTCCCGCTTCGTACGGCGCAGGAACGGAACCCGGCCCTTCTCCACCCGTTCGCCGAGCAGCGACAGCAGCGCGGGGAGCACCGTCACGGACCCCGCCATCGCGACCGCCACCACGATCAGCGACGCCAGGCCCATCGACTCGAACTCGCCGATGCCGGTGAAGAGCATGCCGGCCATCGCGACGCACACGGTCACACCGGAGACCACCACGGCACGGCCGCTGGTCGCCGCCGCGATCAGGATCGCGGTCCGGCCGTCACGGCCCGCAGCCCGCTCCTCGCGTTCGCGCCGCAGGTAGAACAGGCAGTAGTCGACGCCGACCGCGAGACCGACCAGCAGCATCACGGAGTTCGCCGTCTCGCTCATCGGCATCACCTGGCTCACGACGCCCATCAGGCCCATCGTCGCCATGATCGCCGTGATGGCCAGCAGCACCGGCAGAAGTGCCGCGACCAGAGCGCCGAAGGCGATGAGCAGAATGCCGAGCGCGACGGGCACCGCGGAGAACTCGGCCCGCTGGAAGTCGTCGCCGAACGCCTCGTCGAACGTCTTGTTCATGCTGGCGCCGCCGATCTCCTCGATCCGCAGCTCCCGGTGGCGTTCCTGCACATCGGCGACGGCCTCAAGGACCGGGTCGATCCGCTCGCTCGCGGTGTCGGGGTCGCCGCGTACGTCGAACTGGACGAGCGCGCTGCGCCCGTCCTTCGAGATGCTCCCGGTGTCGTACGGCGAGGTCACGGCGGTGACTTCACGGGTGCCGTCGACAGACTTCATCACGTCGTCGACGGCGGCGCGGAAGGCCGGGTCCGTCGCCTTGACCGACCCGTTCCGTGCCTGGACGAGTACGGTCTCGCCCGCGGGCTCGGCGATGCCGGCCTCCTCGGTGATGCGCGCCGCCTGCGTCGTCTCACCCGACAACTGCTCGCTGTCCTTGAGTTCCTCCCGGCCGGTGGCCGACCCCGCGACCATGGCCAGCAGGACGAACAGCACCCAGATCCCCACGGCGGCCCAGCGGTGCCGAGCGCTCCAGCCGCCCGCCCGCGCGGCGATCCCGCGCGTTCCCCCTCCAGCTCTCCCCATGATCTTCACGCCCCCTTGTGCGTCGCTCCACAGACGGCGGTATTCGCCGCCGTGTCCGCTTCGAAGCTAAGGGCGTATTCAGGTCGTCTCGTCCTGCCGGCCGACGAGGGGAACCGGCAATGCCCTCCTCCTTCAGAAGGGGGCACATCCCCGACATGGGGGACCGAAGCCCCTTACATCTATGGGCAGTTGAAGCCCGAGTCCGACTTGGGCGGCCCTGGCCGATTTCTTATTGCGAAACCTTGTTGAGTAAGTCACAGGTAGATGAAGGTCTTGATCTGGGCGCGTCAATCGGTCAGGGTTTCGAACCAGTCCCCGGAGTTTTTACGGCCGCGGGGCAATCCCCCCCACAAATGATGACGAGGAGACCCCTCTTCATGGCAACTCACAAGCGCTCGAACCGGATCAAGCTGACGGCGGCCGTGACCGCCGTTGCAGCTGCAGCGGGTGTAACGCTTCTCAACACGTCCTTCGCCGGCGCCGCGGCGCCCGCCGAGGGCAAGATCTACGGCGCGAACGCCGAAGGCGCCGTCGCGGGCAGCTACATCGTGATGCTCGACCAGAAGGCCGACAAGAAGGAGCTGGCCAAGGAGTACGGCGGCACGCTGAAGCGCAACTACAGCTCCGCCATCAACGGCTTCTCCGCCAGCGGCCTTTCGGAGACCGAGGCCAAGCGCCTCGCCGCCGACCCGGCCGTCGCCAAGGTCGTGCAGAACAAGAAGTTCACGATCAACGCCACCCAGGAGAACCCGCCGTCGTGGGGCCTGGACCGCGTCGACCAGGCCGACACCGCCGGTGACAGCAAGTACACCTACCCGGACACCGCCGGCGAAGGCGTCACCGCGTACGTGATCGACACCGGAGTCCGCATCTCCCACAAGGACTTCGAGGGCCGCGCCACGCACGGCTTCGACGCCGTCGACAACGACGACAGCGCCGACGACGGCAACGGACACGGCACGCACGTCGCCGGGACCATAGCCGGTGCCGCGCACGGCGTCGCCAAGAAGGCGAAGATCGTCGCCGTCCGCGTCCTCGACGACAACGGCTCCGGCACCACGGAGCAGGTCGTCGCGGGCATCGACTGGGTCACCCAGAACCACCAGGGCCCCTCCGTCGCCAACATGAGCCTCGGCGGTGGCGCCGACGAGGCCCTCGACGAGGCCGTCCGCAAGGCGATCGCCGCTGGTGTCACCTTCGGCGTCGCGGCGGGCAACGAGTCCAGCGACGCGGGCCAGGGCTCCCCGGCCCGTGTCCAGGAGGCCATCACGGTCGCCTCGTCCACGAAGGACGACGCCCAGTCGGACTTCTCCAACTTCGGCGAGATCGTGGACATCTACGCGCCGGGCTCGGACATCACGTCCTCCTGGAACGACAGCGACGAGGGCACCAAGACCATCTCCGGCACGTCGATGGCGACCCCGCACGTCGTCGGCGCCGCCGCGGTCTACCTCGCCGGACACCAGGACGCCACCCCGGCGGACGTCGCCAAGGCGCTCACCGACGGTGCCACGGCCGACAAGATCACCAACCCGTCCTCCGGCACGCCGAACAAGCTGCTGAAGGTCGTCGAGTGACCAAGGGCCCTTCCTCCGCCCGCACCTGATGCGGAGGAGGGCCCCTGGGGGTGTCGTCCGGGCCGGAACTTTGCCGCCCGGGCGGCACCCCCGCGGCGTGTGCGCCGCCGAGCCGGCGGCCCCCGTGCCCTCCCCCACGGGGCGCGGCGGCCGCCTTATCGTGTGCCCATGACGACGAGGTACGCCGCCCTGCTGCGCGGAATCAACGTGGGCGGCAAGAAAAAGGTCCCCATGGGCGAACTCCGCGCGCTCCTCGCGGAGTTGGGTCACAGCGACATCGCCACCTACCTGCAGAGCGGCAACGTGGTCTTCAGCAGCGCGGCGGGCGACGAGCGGGCGCTCGCCGCCGGGATCGAGGAAGCCGTCGAGCAGACCTTCGGCTTCCGGGTCGACATCCTCGTGCGCGACGGTGCGTACCTGCGGGCGGTCGCCGACGCCTGCCCCTTCCCCGCTCACACGCTCCAGGGCAAGCAGCTGCACGTGACCTTCCTCTCCGAGCAGCTCGCGCCCGAGCGGCTGGCGTCCGTCGACGCCGCGGCCCTCCTGCCGGAGGAGTTCCGGCTCGGCGACCGGGTGATGTACCTGTACACGCCGGAGGGCCTCGGCCGCTCCAAACTCGCCGAGGTGCTGGGCCGGCCGAGCCTTTTCAAGGGCGTCGTCGCGACCAGCCGCAACTGGAACACCGTCGTCAAACTGGTGGAGATGACCCGTGACTGAACTCGTGACTGAACTCGTGACCGAAGCCGTGACCGAAGCCGTTGAACCCGGGACCGATGCCGTGAACGCCGCGATGGAGGCGGAGTTTTGGCTGCTCGACCCGGCGGTGCGGTCCAGCCCCGAACAGCTCGCGCGGCTCCTCCACCCCGGCTACACGGAGTTCGGCACCTCGGGCCGGCTCTGGGACCGCGAGTCCATACTGTCCGCTCTGTCGTCGCCGGGCGCGCCCTCGCACCGGCCGATCACCACCTCCCGGATGAGAGGAGTGCAGCTCGCGGCCGACGTCGTGCATCTGACCTTCGACACCGAGTCGGGCGGCCAGCGTGCCCACCGCAGCTCGATCTGGCGGCGGACCGGCGGCGACTGGCTGCTCTGGTTCCACCAGGGCACACGCTTCGCGGAGACGGGAGCCCCGTAGCCGCTCGCGGTACGGCGAGCCGCGAACCGCGACACCGGAATGGCCCACCGGAACGGAAGGCGAATGGCCCGTGGGAGCGTGCCAATCCATGGCTAGGGTCGACGTCATGGACACCGCGCAGCGCACCGACGGCCCGGCCGGCTCGCAGAAGACCGTCGTGGACTTCTACTTCGACCCGGTCTGCCCCTTCGCCTGGATCACCTCACGCTGGATCCTCGAGGTCGAGCGAGAGCGCGCCCTCGACCTCCGCTTCCGTCTGATGAGCCTGTACCTGCACAACATCGGCAACGAACTGCCCGACTGGTACCGCGATCTCGTGGACCGCTCCGTCGGACCGGTGCGCGTCCTCGCGGCCGCCGCCCGGCAGCACGGCGACGGTGTGCTGCGCGACCTCTACACCGCACTGGGCACTCGGATCCACCGGGACCGGAACGAGGACTTCGACGCGGTCGTCACCGAGTCCCTGGCCGAACTCGGCCTGCCCGCCGCACTGGCCGCGGCAGCGCACGACCCGTCGTACGACGACGAGGTGCGCGCCAGTCACGACACCGGCAAGGACCCGGCCGCCGAGGCGTACGTGGGCACCCCCACTCTGCACGTCGACGGCACCGTCTGGTTCGGCCCGGTCCTCAACTCGATCCCGCGGGGCGAGGAGGCCGTCGCCCTCTTCGACAGCTTCCGGGTGCTCGCCGGCCACCCCGACCTCTTCGAACTCAAGCGCGCCCGCACCGGCAGCCTCGTCTTCGACTGACGGCGGCGCTGTCGCGTTTGTTCAAGACCCGCGCACCGGGCGCGGCGCAGGATACGGGGCATGAACAAGGACACCGTGTACCCCTGCCTGTCGGAATGCGCCGCCGAGGCCGCACGGGTCGCCCGGGGCGCCGCCGCGAGCGGGCTCACCGGACCGACGCCGTGCACCGACTGGGACATCAGGACGCTCGTCAACCATCTCGTGCTCTACACGGCCCACGGACTCGAACACCGCGCCCTGCGCCGGCAGTTGTCCGCTGAGCTCACCGCCCGCGACTTCACGGCGGACGCCGACTGGCCACTGAGCTACGCCGAGCAGCTGGACCGCGCCCTCGCCGCATGGTCGGACCCGGCGGTGTGGCAGGGCGAGGTGGATCTCGGCTTCACGAGCATGCCGGCAGGCGATACCGTCTCGCTGATCACCAAGGAACTGGCCGTGCACGGCTGGGACCTGGCGCGCGCGACCGGGCAGGAGTACCGCGTCTCCCAGGCGGCGGGCGCACTCGTCCTGGATGTCGTGGAAGCCCACGCCGAGATCTATCGGCAGTACGGCGGATTCGCCGCGCCCGTCGCGGCGGACGGGTCGGCTACCGCGTTCGAACGGGCCCTGGCGGCGGCGGGCCGCGACCCCCGCTGGACCGCGCCCGTCACCGCCTGACCGTTACGCGGTGAATGCCAGGGCACGCTCCCGGGTGCGCGCCTCGTCGTAGCGGGTCAGCAGCAGACGGGCCAGCTCCGGCCCGGGGCCCAGCACATCGGCCAGCACGTCCGCGTCCCGCGCGCCCTCCGCGATGCGGTCCGGCAGGCGCCCGGGGGCGATCACGTACGGCGCGACCGCCACCCGGCGCACGCCGAGGGCGCGCAGCTCGCGCACGGCGTCCTTGGTGCTGGGGAAGCCGTCGGCGGATACAGCGGAGGCGAACGCAGGTCGCACGGCGCACCAACCGGTGTGCCGCAGCTCCCGCGCTGTCTGGTCGATCACTGCGATCGCCTCCGGGTCGGTGGAGCCCGCCGACGCCAGCACCAGGCCGGTCGAGCTCTTGTCGGCGGGGCCGAGCCCCGCCTCGTACAGCCGTCGGTGGACGGCGGACAGCAGCAGCGGCGAGGGACCCAGCACCTCGGCCTGCCGTATGCCGAGCGACGCGGGAGCCTCGCGCAGGACGGCGGGGATGTCGGCCTTCGCGTGGAAGGCACGCGTCAGCAGCAGCGGCAGCGCCACCACCTCGCGGACGTCCTCGGCGGCCAGACGCTCCAGCACGCCCGTCACCGACGGCACGTTGAAGTCCAGGAAGCCGACCTCGACGCGCAGCCCCGGCCGCAGCGACCGCACACGCCGGACGAGGGAGTGCACCGTCGCGGCGTGACGCGGGTCGCGGCTGCCGTGGGCGATCACGAGGAGGACGGGCGCGCTGCGGGTGCCCCCGGACGGAGTCTGGGGGAGCTTCCTCGACAGAGTGGCCGCCGGTGACCGGAGGGCGGGGCTGTGCATCCGGACTCAGCTCCTGACGAGGAGACCGCGGCTGCGCAGCACCCACCGCTCCAGCGGACTGAAGATCAGCAGGTCGATCGCGATGCCGACGATCAGGATCAGGACGATGGCGAGGAACACGCCGGCCATGTCGGCGTTGTTGCGCCCGTTCTCCAGCAACTGGCCGAGCCCAAGGCCCAGATCGGGGGAGGACGCGATGATCTCCGCCGCCATCAGCGACCGCCACGAGAACGCCCAGCCCTGCTTCAGGCCCGCCACGTAACCGGGCAGCGCCGCCGGCATCACGATGTGCCAGGTGCCCTTCAGCCCGGTCGCGCCGAGCGTGCGGCCCGCCCGCAGGAACAGCGGGGGCACCTGGTCCACGCCCGACACCAGGCCGTTCGCGATCGAGGGGACCGCGCCCAGCAGGATGACGGCGAACATCATCGAGTCGTTCAGCCCCAGCCAGATCACGGCGGGCGGCACCCAGGCCACCGACGGCAGGGACTGCAGCCCGGACAGGATCGGCCCGATCGCGGCGCGGACGAACTTCACCCGGGCGACCAGCAGGCCGAGCGGCGTGCCGATCGCGAGCGCCAGCAGGAAGCCCAGCAGACCGCGGGACACGCTGGTCCACACGACGTCGAGCAGCGTGCCCTGCAGCCACATCTCGGACACGCTGTCCCACACCGCGGACGGCGCGGGCAGCTTGTAGGCCTCCGTGACCTCCGCCCAGACCAGCAGCTGCCACACCACCAGCACCAGGGCGACGGCGGTCAGCGGCGGCAGCACCTTCCGCAGCAGCACCTCGCGCACCGGCGTGCGGCTGACCTGCACCGCGTCCAGCGCGTCGAGACCGGCCTCCAGCCCCGCGAGGTCGTCGTTCTTGACCGTGGCCTTCGCGGTCGTGTCAGTGCTGGCCATGTCGGCGGATCTCCCCACGCAGTTCTTCGGTGATCTCGACGGACAGCTCCGCCACCGCGGAGTCCTCGATGCGCCGCGGCTGATCGATGTCCACGGTCCACTCACGGGCGATACGGCCCGGCCGCGACGACAGCAGCACCACGCGCTGCGCGAGCCGCACCGCCTCGCGGACGTTGTGCGTCACGAACAGCACCGAGACGTTTGTCTCCCGCCAGATGCGGGTCAGCTCGTCGTGCAGCACGTCGCGCGTGATGGCGTCCAGCGCCGCGAACGGCTCGTCCATCAGCAGCAACTGGCTGTCCTGCGCCAGTGCGCGAGCCATCGCGACCCGCTGCCGCATACCGCCCGACAGTTCGTGCACCCGCTTGCCGTACGCGCCGCCGAGCCGCACCAGCTCCAGCAACCGCTCCGCCTCCGGGCGGCGCCGCGACTTCGGCACGCCGCGCAGGCGCAGCGCCAGTTCGATGTTCTTGCCCGCGCTCAGCCACGGGAACAGCGCGTGCTCCTGGAACATCAGGGCGGGCCGGCCGCCGGGGGTCTCGATGGATCCCGCCGTCGGCCGGTCCAGCCCCGCGACCAGGTTGAGCAGCGTCGACTTGCCGCAGCCCGAGGCCCCCAGGAGGGTGACGAACTCGCCCGGAGCGACATCGAGCGTGATGTCGTCCAGGACGAGCTGGGTGCCGGCGGGGCCGGCGAAGGACTTGGAGACATGCCCGATCCGGGCCGCGTACTCGGTGCGCACGCGGTCGTCGGCCTTGGCGATGGCAGTGGCCATGGTCGTCACCTCCTGGGTGTGAGCGGCGGACGTGTTACTTGACGCCGAGCCCGGCGTCGGCGACCGCGGGCTTGCCCGCGGCCTGAAGGACCTTGTTCAGCGGCCGCAGGTCGTAGATGCCGGCGAGGTCGGGCTGCTCCAGCAGACCGGCCTTCACCGCGTGACCGGCCTGCGCGTCGAGCGTCGCGGCCAGCGGGTCGTCGGTGAACCGGATCGACGGCCACGCCGGGTCGATCACCTGCGGCGGCAGCGCCTTGCCGGTGAGCTCCCGGAGCTTGGCGTTGGCGGAGGCCTTCGCCTTGTCCGGGTTGGCGTTGATCCACTCGTTGGTCTTCACCGTGCCGCGCAGGACCGCCTCGACGACGGCCGGGTGCTCCGCGAGGAACTTCTGCGACACGATCACGTTCGTGATGACGAACTTCTTGTCGGGCCACAGCGTCGACTCGTCGAGCAGCACCTTCGCCCCGTCACTGACCAGCTTCGACGCGGTCGGTTCCGGCACCCAGGCGCCGTCGACGGAGCCGGACAGATAGGCGTTCGGCGTGACCTTGTTCTCCGTGCGGACCACGGAGACATCGCCCTTGCCGCTCTGCGGGTCGACCTTCCAGCCCTTCTCGGCGATCCAGTTGAGGAACGCCACGTCCTGGGTGTTGCCGAGCTGCGGGGTGGCGATCCTCTTGCCCTTGACGTCGTCCAGGGTCTTGATCTTCTTCGGGTTCACGACCAGCTTGACGCCGCCGGAGGCCGAGCCGCCGATGATGCGCAGGCTCTTGCCCTGGGACTTCACGTAGCCGTTGACCGCGGGCGAAGGCCCGATGAAGCCGATGTCGATCGAGCCGGCGTTGAGCGCCTCGATCTCGGACGGACCCGCGTTGAAGGTCGCCGTCGACAGCTGCGTGCCGCCGAGCTCCTTCTGGATGATGCCCTCCTGGTCGCCGACCAGGGCGGTCGCGTGCGTCAGGTTGGGGAAGTAACCGACCTTGACGGTGTCCAGACCGTCGATCTTCTCGCCCTTGGCGGCAGGGGCGACCTTGTCGTCCTTGGCCTGGGAGCCGTAGCCGCAGGCGGTGAGCGCGATGGCGAGGAGCGGCAGGGCGGCCGCGGCGGCGAGGCCGCGGCGGAGGGTGGTGCGGGTGGCTGGCACGGGAGGCTGTCCTCTCGTCGGCCCGGTCGGCGCGTCGGTTCAGGTGGGACGCGGCCGGGTCGTCGGCGGTCTTCGTCGGTTCTTGGGGTGGGTGGTGCGGGTGGTGCGGGCGCGCGAGCGGCGTGCCTGCGGCACTGCAGTCATCGCGCACATCGCGCCACCCCGCCCCTGCCCGCGCCGAGGTCCCCTCCCCCAGACTTCGTCCGGGGGTACCCCCAGCCGACGCGGCCGCCCTCCTTGGCGAAGGTCCCGAAGACGTCGGTCATGTCAGAAGTCCCAGCCGTCGTCGTCGGCCTTGTCCCGGACGGGCTCCGGCGACGCGAACGACTCGCCGACCATGCCCGCGGTGAGCGTGGTGCCGTCGGCCGGGTCGATCAGGATGAACGCGCCGGTGCGGCGGGAGTCCGCGTACGAGTCGAGCGGCAGCGGCTCGGCCGTACGGATCTTGACGCGGCCGATGTCGTTGGCGATCAGCTGACCCGGGTGCGGGTGCAGGGAGAGGTCGTCGAGCGTCAGCCGGGACGGGATGTCCTTGACGATCGCCTTGACCGTGCGGGTGCCGTGCTTGAGCAGCACGCGGTGGCCGACGGTGAGGGGCTGGTCGGCGACGTGGCAGACGGTGGCCTCGACGTCCTGGGTGGTCGGGGGCGCGTCCTTGCTCGGCACGATCAGGTCGCCGCGCGAGATGTCGATGTCGTCCTCCAGCAGGAGGGTCACCGACTGGGTCGTCCAGGCCACGTCGACCGGCTTGCCCAGCAGGTCGATGCCCGAGACGCGCGAGGTGCGACCCGACGGCAGGACCGTGATCTCCTCGCCGACCCGGAAGGCGCCGGCCG
Organism: Streptomyces sp. NPDC049597; assembly: GCF_040675505.1. Classification (NCBI taxonomy): domain Bacteria; kingdom Bacillati; phylum Actinomycetota; class Actinomycetes; order Kitasatosporales; family Streptomycetaceae; genus Streptomyces; species Streptomyces sp. NPDC049597. The sequence continues at coordinate 14,849 of NZ_JBFAOY010000018.1, read as the reverse complement.
CGATCTGGCCCGCGTAGCCCCGGTAGTCCGGGTGCTCGGCGGTCTGCGGCCGGATCACGTACTGCACGGGCAGCCGGGCGTGGCAGTGGCTCAGGTCGTGGCTGACCGGCACGGTCTCCAGGTGCTCCAGCACGGTCGGGCCGCCGTACCAGTCCATGTTCGCGGACGGGTCCACCACGTTGTCCCCGGCCAGCGCCGAGATCGGGATCGCGGTGACCTCCGGGACGCCCAGCTCGGTCGCGTATGCCGTGAACTCCTCGGCGATCGCGGCGAACACGGACTCCGCGTAGTCGACGAGGTCCATCTTGTTGACGGCGAGGACCACGTGCGGAACGCGCAGCAGCGCGGCGATCGCCGCGTGGCGGCGGGTCTGCTCGACGACTCCGTTGCGGGCGTCGACCAGGATCACCGTGAGCTCGGCCGTGGACGCGCCGGTCACCATGTTGCGCGTGTACTGCACATGGCCCGGGGTGTCGGCGAGGATGAACCGGCGGCGCGGGGTGGCGAAGTAGCGGTACGCCACGTCGATCGTGATGCCCTGCTCGCGCTCGGCCCGCAGGCCGTCGGTGAGCAGCGCCAGGTCGGGCGCCTCCTGGCCGCGGCTGCGGGAGGCGTGCTCGACGGCCTCCAGCTGGTCCGCGAGGACCGACTTGGAGTCGTGCAGCAGCCGGCCCACCAGCGTGGACTTGCCGTCGTCGACGGAACCGGCGGTGGCGAAGCGCAGCAGGGTGGTGGCCGAAAGCTGCTCGGTCAGCTGCTCGGTGGTGCTGGTCATGTCTAGAAGTACCCTTCGCGCTTGCGGTCTTCCATCGCGGCCTCGGACAGCTTGTCGTCGGCGCGGGTCGCGCCCCGCTCGGTGAGGCGGGAGGCGGCGATCTCGGCGATCACGGCGTCCAGCGTGGTGGCGTCGGAGTCGACGGCACCGGTGCAGGACATGTCGCCGACGGTGCGGTAGCGGATGAGCCGCTTCTCGGTCGTCTCCGACTCCTTCGGGCCGCCCCACTCACCCGCGGTCAGCCACATGCCGGCACGCTTGAACACCTCGCGCTCGTGGGCGAAGTAGATCTGCGGCAGCTCGATCCGCTCCCGCTGGATGTACTGCCACACGTCCAGCTCGGTCCAGTTGGAGAGCGGGAAGACGCGGACGTGCTCGCCGGGGGCGTGGCGGCCGTTGTAGAGCTGCCACAGCTCGGGGCGCTGCCGGCGCGGGTCCCATTGCGAGAACTCGTCGCGGAGGCTGAACACCCGCTCCTTGGCGCGGGCCTTCTCCTCGTCGCGGCGGCCGCCGCCGAACACCGCGTCGAAGCGGTGCTGCTGGATGGCCTCGGTCAGCGGCACGGTCTGCAGCGGGTTGCGCGTGCCGTCGGGGCGCTCGCGCAGCTTTCCGGCGTCGATGTACTCCTGCACGGACGCGACATGGAGACGCAGGCCGTGCTTCTCGACCGTGCGGTCGCGGTACTCGATGACCTCCGGGAAGTTGTGGCCGGTGTCCACGTGCAGCAGCGAGAAGGGGATCGCGGCGGGCCGGAAGGCCTTCAGCGCGAGGTGCAGCATGACGATGGAGTCCTTGCCGCCGGAGAACAGGATCACCGGCCGCTCGAACTCGCCCGCCACCTCGCGGAAGATGTGCACCGCCTCGGACTCGAGCGCGTCCAGGTGGGAGAGGGCGTACGGGCCGGCGCCCCCGGAATTGTCCGCAGCCTCGCTCAGGACGTCGACACTCGTGGTCACAGGAGACCCCTTTCGGTCAGCAGCGCGTGGACCGCCGCGGCGGACTCCTGCACGGTCTGGTTCTGGGACTCGATCCGCAGATCGGGTGACTCGGGCTCCTCGTACGGGTCGTCGACGCCCGTCAGCCCGCTGATCTCGCCGGCCGCCTGCCTGGCGTACAGCCCCTTCACATCGCGCACCGAGCAGACCTCCACCGGAGTGGCGACATGCACCTCGACGTACGCGGTGCCCTCCTGCTGGTGGCGCTTGCGCACGGACTCGCGGCTGTCGGCGTACGGGGCGATGACCGGGACCAGCACCTTCACGCCGTTGGACGCGAGCAGTTCGGCGACGAAGCCGATCCGCTGCACGTTGGTGTGCCGGTCCTCGCGGCTGAAGCCGAGGCCCGCCGAGAGGAACTCGCGGATCTCGTCGCCGTCGAGCAGCTCGACCCGGTGGCCCTCCTCGCGCAGCCTGCCCGCAAGCTCGTACGCGATGGTGGTCTTGCCGGCGCTCGGCAGACCCGTGAGCCAGATGGTGGCTCCGGTCACGTCGTTCTCCTGGTCCTTCTGAGTGTTCGTCATCAGCCGTGCAGCCCGCATTCCGTCTTTCCCCGCCCGGCCCAGCGGCCGGCGCGCGCGTCCTCGCCCTCCAGCACCCGGCGGGTGCAGGGGGCGCAGCCGACGGACGTGTAGCCGTCCATGAGCAGGGGGTTCGTCAGGACACCGTGCTCGGCGACGTAGGCGTCCACGTCGTCCTGCGTCCACCGGGCGATCGGCGAGATCTTGACCTTCTGCCGCTTCTCGTCCCAGCCGACAACCGGGGTGTTCGCCCGGGTCGGGGACTCGTCGCGGCGCAGGCCGGTGGCCCATGCGGCGTAGCGGGTCAGCCCCTCTTCGAGGGGCTTGACCTTGCGCAGGGCGCAGCACAGATCGGGGTCGCGGTCGTGCAGCCTCGGCCCGTACTCGGCGTCCTGCTCGGCCACGGTCTGACGCGGGGTGAGCGTGATGACGTTGACGTCCATCACGGCGTCCACGGCGTCCCGTGTGCCGATCGTCTCCTCGAAGTGGTAGCCGGTGTCGAGGAAGACGACGTCCACACCCGGGAAGACGCGCGAGGCGAGGTGGGCGACGACCGCGTCCTCCATGGAGGAGGTGACGCAGAAGCGCTCGCCGAAGGTGTCGGCGGCCCACTTCAGGATGTCGAGCGCCGAGGCGTCCTCGAGGTCGCGGCCCGCCTGCTCGGCCAGCGACTTGAGGTCCTGACCGGACTGAATCGTCGTCATGTCGTTTCCCCTCCACCGTCGTTGGACTGAAGTCCGCGGGACAGGAGCCCGAGGAACTTCAGCTGGAAGGCCCGATTGCACGCCGCGCATTCCCAGGCGCCGTGGCCCTGCTCGCTCGGGCGCAAGTCCTCGTCCCCGCAGTAGGGGCAGTAGAAGGGGGCGGCGCGCTCGCTCATGAGAGAGCCTCCTCGGAGGCGCGTGCCGCCCACGTGGCGAAGCGCTCGCCGTCCTCGCGCTCCGCCTCGAAGCGCTTGAGGACCCGCTCCACGTAGTCGGGCAGCTCGGCGGAGGTGACCTTCAGACCGCGCACCTTGCGGCCGAAGGCGGGCTCCAGACCCAGCGCGCCGCCCAGGTGCACCTGGTAGCCCTCGACCTGGTTGCCCTCGTCGTCCAGGACCAGCTGGCCCTTGAGACCGATGTCCGCGACCTGGATGCGCGCGCAGGCGTTCGGGCAGCCGTTGATGTTGATGGTGAGGGGCTGGTCGAACTCGGGCAGGCGCCGTTCCAGTTCGTCGATGAGCGCGGAGCCGCGGCCCTTCGTCTCGACGATCGCCAGCTTGCAGAACTCGATGCCGGTGCAGGCCATCGTGCCCCGCCGGAACGGCGAGGGCTTGACCTGGAGGTCGAGTGCCTCGAGGCCGGAGACGAGCGAGTCGACCTGGTCCTCGGCGACGTCGAGCACGATCATCTTCTGCTCGACGGTGGTGCGCAGCCGGCCGGAGCCGTGCGCCGCCGCCAGATCGGCGATCTTGGTGAGCGTGGTGCCGTCGACGCGGCCCACCCGCGGGGCGAAGCCGACGTAGAACCGGCCGTCCTGCTGGCGGTGGACGCCGACGTGGTCGCGCCAGTGCTCGATGGGCTGCTCGGGAGCGGGGCCGTCGACCAGCTTGTGCTTCAGGTACTCGTCCTCCAGCACCTGGCGGAACTTCTCGGCGCCCCAGTCGGCGACGAGGAACTTCAGGCGGGCGCGGTTGCGCAGGCGGCGGTAGCCGTAGTCCCGGAAGATCGAGATGACGCCTTCCCAGGCGTCCGGGACCTCGTCGAGGGGGACCCAGGCGCCGAGGCGCACACCCAGCTTCGGGTTGGTGGACAGGCCGCCGCCGACCCACAGGTCGAAGCCCGGACCGTGCTCGGGGTGGTTCACCCCGACGAAGGCGACGTCGTTGATCTCGTGCGCCACGTCCAGCAGCGGGGAGCCGGAGATCGCGGTCTTGAACTTGCGCGGCAGGTTCGAGAAGTCCTTGTTGCCGATGAACCGGCGGTGGATCTCGTCGATGGCCGGGCTGCCGTCGACGATCTCGTCCTCGGCGATGCCGGCCACCGGGGAACCGAGGATCGTCCGCGGGGTGTCGCCGCACGCCTCGGTCGTCGACAGGCCGACGGCCTCCAGGCGGCGCCAGATCTCGGGGACGTCCTCGATGCGGATCCAGTGGTACTGGACGTTCTGCCGGTCGGTGAGGTCGGCGGTGCCGCGCGCGAACTCCTGCGAGATCTCGCCGATGACGCGCAGCTGCTCGGTGGTCAGCCGGCCACCGTCGATGCGCACCCGCAGCATGAAGAACTCGTCGTCCAGCTCCTCCGGCTCCAGGATCGCCGTCTTGCCGCCGTCGATCCCGGGCTTGCGCTGGGTGTACAGGCCCCACCAGCGCATACGTCCGCGCAGGTCGGCGCCGTCGATGGAGTCGAAGCCGCGGTGGGCGTAGATCGTCTCAATGCGTGTCCGCACATTGAGACCGTCGTCGTCCTTCTTGGTCTGCTCGTTGCCGTTGAGGGGCGTGTGGTGGCCCATGGCCCACTGGCCCTCGCCGCGGTGGCGTCCGGCCTTGCGTCGAGACGTGGCGGAGACGGGCTTTTCAGGGGTGGCGGCCATGGCGGTATGTCCTTCGAGACTGCAGGAGGGCGGCTCTGAGCTGCACACTCGCGACGAGGGCGCGACAGTGCGCAGGGCGGGGTGAAGCAGGGGAAAGCGCGGCTGTGCTGGGCTGTCAGCAGGCCGGACAGATGGCGCTGGACATGCGGCCGAGGTCGACGTGCCGCCGACTCACCAAGGCAATTCCAGTGCTAGACATGACGGAAGCGTGTCATGGGACTTTGGACTCAGTCCACCGCTATCCAAAATGTGGACAACACTGTCCCGCATCGCGAGACAATGTGTCGTGGGTCACGACATGGCCGATTGTCGCCCCTCGCCCCGCGCCCGGCAGCCGTCGCCGACGACGACTGCCCGGGGCGCGGGGTGCCCGGCTTCCCCTGGCCGGTACTCCGGGAGAGCCGAGGCGTACCGACGCGGGCGCGGCCCCGGAGAGCGGGGCCGCGCGAAGCGGGCCGGGCGGGCGCGGGCGCGGTCCGGAGCGCCGGGTCGTTCGGAAGCGGGCGCGGTCGGGAGGGCCGGGGCGTTCGGAGGCCGGCGCGGTCGGAAGCGCCCGGTCGCTCGGAGGCGGGCGCGGTCGGGAGCGCGCGGCCGGTCAGAGGCCCGCGCCGGGCCAGGGGCCGGGGGTCGCCGCCGCGTCCCCTTCTTCTTCCTCGACCTTGGTGTCGAAGACCGTGAAGCCGCGGCGCAGATAGTTGTCCATCGCGTGCGGGCCGTCCTTGGAGCACGTGTGCAGCCACACCCGCTTGGTCGGGGCGAGCCCCGGCCAGCGGTCGGCCAGGTCCCAGGCCCGGGCGACGCCGTACGACAGCAGGTGCCCGCCGATCCGCCGGCCCCGGAAGGCAGGGATGAGCCCGAAGTAGACGATCTCCACCGCACCGTCGTCCTGCGCCTGGAGCTCGACGTAGCCGGCGGGCGTCCCCTTGTCGTACGCCACCCACGTCTCGACGCCCGGCAGCTCCAGCCACTCCTGCCAGGCGGCGTAGGTCATGCCGAGGCGGTCCGTCCAGTGGATGTCGCCGCCCACGGCCGTGTAGAGGAAGCGGCTGAACTCCGGCGAGGGGACCTCCGCCCGGACGATCCGTATGTCCCCGTCGGGCGCCGCCGCCGGCCGCTGGTCGGCGGGCGACGTCTGCTCCAGGGACCAGGTGGTCACAGTGATGCTCATGCGCGCCAGACAATCACGACGACGAGTTCCGGCCAAGCGCCGGTCAGGCCGCCCGCGCCCGCCGGACCGCCGGAGCCGTCGAGTGCGGCAGCAGGTCACCCGGCTGTTCCGGCGCCACCACCTCCACCTCCAGCTCCTCGGAGAACCGGTACGGGCGGTGCGCCAGCACCTGGGCGAGATGGCGCCGCAGCCGCGACATCTCCGCCCGCACCGTCACCGTCCGCGTCCGGTCCCCGAAGAGGTCCCCGGCCAGCTGCGCCGCACTGCGCCCGTCCCGGTGCAGCGCCAGCAGGTACAGCAGCTCGGCATGGCGCGGACTGAGCTCGTACGTCCAGCTGCCCGAACCGCCCGACACCCGCACCGACGGCCGACGGGGCCTGCTCAGATCCAGCACGACCCGGCCCGGCGTCACCGGCTCCGGGTCCTCCTCGTCCACGCGCACCAGCCAGCCGCCGGGCAGCGGTTCCACGGAACACATCCCCAGCGACGGCAGCCACATCCGACCGGAGCGCACCGCCTTCGGCAGCGCCAGCCTGCCTGGCGGAGCCATTCCGGTCACCGCGGCGGGCCAGCCGGTGGCGTCCACCGCCAGCGCCCGGCCGCCGATCCGGCCCAGCAGCGGCGCCGCCGCACTGCGCAGCCGGTCCAGCGACTCGTGGTGGCGGTTGCGCAGCTCGGCCTCGGCGAGCTTGGTGACCGAGGTGACCAGGGCGAGCGTCGCCGGATGCATGGTGGACAACGGTCCGCTGATGTCGACGACGCCGATCAGCCTCCCGTCGCGCGGATCGGTGACCGGGGCGCCCGCGCACGTCCAGGTGTGGTGTGTGGAGACGAAGTGCTCGGCCGAGTGCACCTGGACCGGGCGCCGGATCACGAGCGGGGTACCGACGCCGTTGGTGCCGACCAGGCCCTCGGACCAGTCCGCGCCGAGGACGAAGCCGTGCCCGTCGCCCTTGCGCAGCACGGGCGTGCTGCCCTCCCGCCACAGCAGCCGGCCCTCCGCGTCCGAGACGACCATGATGTGCTGCGCCGCCTCCGCGATGGACACGAGACCCTCGCGGAGCACCGGCAGCACGTCCAGCAGCGGCGAGGACAGCCTGCGGCGTTCGATCTCCTCCAGCGGCAGCAGCCCGGCCCTGCGGTCCTTGTCCGGGTCCACCCCGCCGCGCAGCATCCGCTGCCACGACTCGTCGATGTCCGTGCGCGGGCCCACCTGCGGCCGGCGCCCGGAGAGCGCGGCGTCCCGTACGCCCTTCAGCAGCCGGAGGGCCTCCGCGGTGTCCATGGCCGCGAGCCTCGCCAGGTCGAGCGATGAGTTGTGCACTGGGTCCTCCTCGATGACGCCAGCGTCCGGAGCGGGGGTGGCGGGGTGTGCCCGGCCATATCCTGCCGTGCTCCGGGCACAGCGCGCCGCCATATGCCACACAAGGATGCAACCCTTTGCAACCGTGGCGAACGGACGTGCGCGTGCACGAAGGTGACGGAGCACCGGTCCGCCGGTGCGGGGTGGTGCCGTGTCGGCGCAGCACCACCCGACAAACGTCACGGGCGCGGGCCGTCGCACCACGGCCCGCGCCCGTTCGACGTCACACCGATGCGCGCGCCCGCTCCACCACCGACGCCAGGTCGAGCGAGTGCGGCAGCGTCCCGAACGCCGCCCCCCAGTCACCGCCCAGCCGCGAGGCGCAGAACGCGTCGGCCACCTCCGGCGGCGCCCAGCGGACCAGCAGCGATCCCTGCAGGACCAGGGCCATGCGCTCGACGAGCCGCCGCGCCCGCGCCTCGATGCCGTCCAGGTCCGCGAGCTCCGTCAGCAGGTCCTTGATCGCCGCGTCCAGCCGGTGGTCCGCGCCCCGCGCCGTGCCGACCTCCTGGAGGAAGGCGTTCAGCGCCTGCGGCTCCCTCTGCAGCGCGCGCAGCACGTCCAGCGCCTGGACGTTGCCCGAGCCCTCCCAGATCGAGTTGAGCGGCGACTCGCGCAGGAGCCTCGGCATGCCCGACTCCTCCACATAGCCGTTGCCGCCCAGGCACTCCAGGGCCTCGGCCGCGACCGGCGTGCACCGCTTCGTCACCCAGTACTTGGCCGCGGGCACCGCGAGCCGCAGGAACGCCCGCTCCTCCTCGGTGTCCGCGTCATACGCCGCGGCCAGCCGCAGTCCCAGCGTCGTCGCCGCCTCCGACTCGAGCGCCAGATCGGCCAGCACGTTGCGCATCAGCGGCTTGTCGACGAGCAGCCCGCCGAAGGCACTGCGGTACGTCGCGTGGTGCACGGCCTGCGCCACCGCCTGCCGCATCAGGGCGGCCGAGCCGAGGACGCAGTCGAGCCGGGTCGCGGCCACCATCTCGATGATGGTGCGCACCCCGCGGCCCTCGTCGCCGACCCGCCTGCCCCACGTGCCGTCGAACTCGACCTCGCTGGACGCGTTGGACCGGTTGCCGAGCTTGTCCTTCAGCCGCTGGATCCTGAAGACGTTGCGCGTCCCGTCCTGAAGCACCCGCGGCACCAGGAAGCAGGTCAGCCCCCCTGGCGCCTGGGCGAGGACCAGGAAGCCGTCGCTCATCGGCGCGGAGCAGAACCACTTGTGACCGGTCAGCACGTACTCGCCGTCGGCGGCCAGCGGCTCGGCGCGCGTGGTGTTCGCGCGCACGTCGCTGCCGCCCTGCTTCTCGGTCATGCCCATCCCGAACAGCGAACCCGCCTTCTCGGCCGCCGGGCGCAGACCTTCCTCGTACACCGTCGACGTCAGCCGCGGCTCCCACACCGCGGCGAGCGCCGGATCCGTCCGCAGGGCCGGGACCGAGGCGTGCGTCATCGACAGGGGGCAGCCGTGCCCGGCCTCGGCCTGGGTCCACACCAGGAATCCGGCGGCCCGGCGCACATGCCCGGCCGGCCGGTTCCAGGCGTTCACCAGGCCCGCCGAGACGCCGTGCCCGAGCAACCGGTGCCAGGCCGGATGGAACTCGACCTCGTCGATCCGGTTCCCGTACCGGTCGTGGGTGCGCAGCTTCGGCGGGTTCTCGTTGGCCTGCGTCCCCCATTCCTGTGCCTGCGCCGAGCCCGCCGTCTGCCCGAGTGCGGACAGCTCCTCGCGCACCTCGTCCCGGAGCGCGGGGGCGACATGCCGGTCGACCGCTTCCGTGAGGGCACGGTCGGCGCTGTAGACGTCGTACCCCACCAGGGGCGGAGCCTGGTTGGTCACTGTGTGGGTGCTGTCTGCCATGCCGATACGGTAAGGAGGTGCAGGCAGCAAATGAAACACCCGAGCGGCCCCATGGGCGGCTCCACCGAGCCCGAGTCCTCTACCGCAACGTCTCCAAGCGGAAGATGGCATGGCTGCTGCTCAAGGACACCGTCAATTCCTGCATCGAGTACCGGATCCTCGGCCTGGCCGCCGAGGCGGCGTTCTTCACGCTGCTGTCGGTGCCGCCGCTGATGCTCGGCCTCCTGGGCCTGCTCGGCTACATCGACGACTGGACCAACACGACCACCGTCGCCTCGATCGAGGAGAACATCCTCACGGCCGTCGGCACGGTGCTCTCCGACCGGGGCGTCAACGACATCGCCAAACCGCTGCTGGAGGACGTCACCCACGGCGGCAGGCCGGACCTCATCTCCATCGGGTTCGCCATCGCCCTCTGGTCGGGCTCCCGCGCGGTCAACGTCTTCATCGACACCATCACCGTCATGTACGGGCTGGACGGTCACCGGGGCATCGTCGCGACGAGGCTCCTGGCGTTCCTGCTCTACATCATCGCCCTGCTGATCGGCGCGGTGGTGCTGCCGCTCGCCGTCGTCGGCCCGGACCGGGTCGTGGAGCTGATGCCGTGGGGCACGGAAGTGGTGGAGTTCCTCTACTGGCCGGTGGTGATCCTGCTGTCGATCGCCTTCCTCACCACCCTGTACCACGTGTCCGTGCCCGTGCGGTCGCCCTGGGTGGAGGACGTGCCGGGAGCGCTCGTGGCGCTCGGGATGTGGGTGCTCGGCAGCTTCCTGCTCCGTATCTACCTGACCAGCACCGTCGAGGGCCCCACGATCTACGGCTCGCTCGCGGCGCCCATCGCCTTCCTGCTCTGGATAGGCATCTCCGCCTTCGCCGTCCTCGTCGGGGCCGCCGTCAACGCCGCCATCGACCGCGTATGGCCTTCGGTCGCCACGGCCGCGGCCCGCGCCGCCAACGAGCGGGCCCGCGCGGCTGACGCCGCCGAGCTGCTCGCGCGGGCGAGGGCGGCCCAGGTGTACGAGGACGACGAGGACGGGGACGAGGGCGGCGGCGACATGCCGTCCGAGTTCCCCGAGCGCTGGTCGAGGTTCCTGCCGCCGGACGACGTGCGGTCCCGCCTGCACACCGGCCGGGACAACGGCAGGGACAGCGGTCGCGACCACGGCAGGGACCAGAGCCGCGACGACGGCCCGGACGGCCACGCCTGACCGCCGGACCGCGTCCTACCCTCGGTCGTATGTACCGGCAACGCCCCTCACGGCTGGACGGCGCCGTCGTCTGGACCAGGACCCTGCACGAGCACGGGCACGACGGCCCGGCGCATCCGGTGCTCCCCGACGGCTGCATGGACCTGCTGTGGAACGGGGAGCGGCTGCTCGTCGCGGGCCCCGACACCGCGGCCCACACCCCGGACGGCGGGGCCGGGACACTCTGGGCGGGCCTGCGCTTCCCGCCCGGCGCCGCGCCTGCGTTCTTCGGCGTACCGGCGCACGAACTGCGCGACAAGCGGGTCGAACTGGCCGATCTGTGGGGCGCGGCGACAGCGCGCGGGCTCGCCGGGCGGGTCGGCGACGCGGCCGGCCCGGCCGCCGGACTGGAGGCCGTGGCGCTCGCCCGGGCCGCGCAGGCGCCGCCGCCGGACCCGCTGCTCGCGCGCGTCGCCGGGCACCTGGGCGCGGGAGGCACCGTCGCGGCCGCGGCGGAGGCGGCCGGACTCGGCGCCCGGCAGCTGCACCGGCGTTCCCTGGACGCGTTCGGCTACGGCCCCAAGACGCTGGCCCGCATCCTGAGACTGCAGCGCGCGCTCACGCTGGTCCGCGCCGGTGTCCCCTACGCCGAGGCGGCGCTCGCGGCGGGCTGCGCCGACCAGGCGCACCTGGCCAGGGAGATGCGTTCCCTGACCGGTACCACCCTCAGCTCCTACGCGGCGTCGGCGAAGAGGGAGACACCCATGCCGTCCGGGTCGAGCACCACCGCGTAACGCTGCCCCCACACCGCGTCCCACGGCTCGATGTGGCTCCGGTACCCGGCGGACACCAGCTCGTCGTGGACGGCGTCGACCTCGGCGGGGCCGTCACACCGGAAGCACAGCCCGATGCGATCGCCGCCGGACGGGCGGGTCCAGCCGTGATCGAAGGAGCGGACGGTCTCCTCGGTGTCCCACAGCACCCGCAGCCCGCTGGGCAGGGTCGCCTCCGCGTGCGGGGCGGAGTCCGCGTCGGCGGGGACGTCCAGGCCGAGGCGACGGTAGAAGGCGAGGGAGGCGGCCATGTCGGAGACGACGAGGCCGACGGCGTCGAGTCGTGGAGTCATGCCGTCACCGTAGGGCGGCCGGGGGACCGCGGTCTTGAACGAATCGGACGCCCGGCGGCCGCCGCTGCGAGGCCGGCCGGCGACGGGGAGCGTGCCGAGCGGACCGGACGCCGGTGCGCATACGGGGCCGCATCCGCGAGCCCGGACGAGGCCGGGCCGACGCTGTTCGCCTCGCGGGCCGGCGGCCACGAGCCGGCCGTCCGCCGAAGCGCGGCCCGCGCGTACGAAGGGCTCGGCCGGGGCAGGGAATCGGCGACGCACGTGCCGTGACCGAGTGGAGGCGCAATGGCGTACGACAACGGATGGCAGTTCCTGGACGACCGCGGCCGCCTGGCCGGCGCGCCGCGCACTCCGGCGCGGATCACCGCCTACATACAGGCGGGGGCCACTCTCCACGACCACGGCGTACGGCCGGTGAGCGTCTTCGGCTCCGCCCACGACGGCGCCGACGCCGACCCGGCCAAGGCCGGAGCCCTGCCGCCCGGCACCGTCGACTACCTCGGCCCGGGCCCCCGACTGAGCGCCGAGGACCTCCTGCGCTCCGCTCCGGACCTCGTGGTGGCGGTGGCGTACGGCTCCGACCACGTCTACGGGCTCGACCCCGACACGGCCAAGCACCTCGAGGAGCGGGTTCCCCTCGTGGTCGTGGACGTCGGGAACGGGCGCCCGCTCGACGGGACGCGGGAGCGGTTCGGCGCGCTTGCCGCCTCGCTCGGCGCCGGTGAGGACAGGGCCGCAACGGCCGGACTGACCGACGCGCGAACGCGGTTGAGCGCCGCGGCGGGCCGGGCGCCCGAGGTCCGCGTCCTCGCCCTGTCGCCCGCCGGCGACGACACCGTGCACCTGGCCCGGCCCACCGCGTGGCCCGACCTGCGGGCCCTGACCGGTCATGGGGTGCGCATGGCCGAGCCCGGCCCCGGCCCCGGCGTCAGCTGGTCCACCACCGACTGGACGGCGGTGGAGCGACTGGAGCCCGACGTCGTTCTGGTGGACGTGCGCGCCCATGCCGTGCCGACGCACCGCCTGGGCGGGCCCGGCGGCCGGTGGGCCGCCACGGCACGCTCCCGCGTCGTGCCGTGGAACCCCGAACTCCCGTGCAGCGCCCGCGCCCACGCGGAGTTCCTCGCGGCGGTGGCGGAGGCACTTCAGACCCGCTGACCGGCCCCCCGGCGCAACCGTCAAGAAGCCCGCGGCACTCTATGGGGTGTGACCTCCACCTTCCCGCAGCAGACCCAACTGCCCACCACTACGGGCCACATGATCGTGTGCGGCGACGACACGCTGGCGCACCGGCTCGCCGCCGAACTGCGCGAGGTCTACCGGGAACGGGTGACACTCGTCGTGCCCGCGGCGGGAGCGCCGAGAGGTTCCGAACCGTCGTCGCCGGGCAGGGCCAGGGCGTCCGCGCTGTTCGGGCGGGTGTCGGCCGCCATGACCCGCGCGGTCGCCCCGCCCGTCGCGCCCGGTGACACCCCGCCGGCCGACCTCCCACGGGTCCTGGAGACCCCGCAGCTGGACGAGGACGTACTGCTGGAGGCCGGGGTGGGCGACGCCGCGGCTCTCGCGCTCGTCCACGACGACGACGAGACCAACATCCGGGCCGCGCTCGCCGCGCGCCGCCTCAACCCGCGTCTGCGCCTGGTGATCCGCCTCTACAACCGCAAACTCGGCCAGCACCTCGAACAACTCCTCGACCAGGCGGCGGCGTTGGCCGACCCGGGGATCGACCCCGAGAAGCTGGACGCCTCCACGACCGTCCTGTCGGACGCGGACACCGCCGCACCCGCCCTGGCCGCGACCGCGATCGCCGGGACGAGCAAGGTGGTACGGGCCGACGGCCTGCTGCTGCGGGCAGTCGAGCGCACGCCGCCCGCCCGGGGCGAGGTCGCCGACCCCGGGCTGTGCACCCTCGCGCTGCTGTCGTCGACCACCAACGACCCGGCCGGCGAGGAGGGTTCGGACCGCAGCGGTCGGGACGGTCCGCGGCTGCTCCCCGACGACCGGAGCGTCGCGGAGGCCACCGGGCGCGGCACGGTCGTGCTGGAGGCCATCTCGCACACCGCACCGGGCCGTGCGCCCGGACCGCTCTCGGGCCGGGGAGCACCCCTGGGCCGGCTCTTCTCACGGCGGCTGCGCTGGTCGCTCGCGGGGCTCGGCGCCGCCGTCTTCGGCCTCGGCGTCACCACCTGGCTCACCACCGGCGACCATCCGCTGCACGCGGTCTACCTCATCCTGCTCGACCTGTTCGGCATGGGCGACCCCGCCCACGGCGCGGAACCCGACCGTCAGGTCCTCCAACTCCTCACCGGCTTCGCCGGACTGCTGCTGCTCCCGCTCACGGTCGCGGCCGCGCTGGAGGCCCTGGGCACGTTCCGCACCGCCTCCGCGCTGCGCCGCCCGCCGCGCGGGCTGTCGGGGCATGTGGTGCTGCTCGGGCTCGGGAAGATCGGCAGCAGGGTGCTGATGCAGCTCAGGGAGCTCGGCATCCCCGTGGTCTGCGTCGAGGGGGACCCCGAGGCGCGCGGCATCCCGCTCGTGCGGCGCCTGCGGGTGCCGACCGTGCTGGGCGACGTGACCCAGGAGGGCGTGCTGGAGGCGGCGAAGATCCACCGGGCGCACGCCCTGCTCGCCCTCACGAGCGTCGACACGACGAACCTGGAAGCCGCCCTGTACGCACGCTCCGCCAAACCCGATCTGCGGGTCGCCATGCGGATCTACGACGACGAGTTCGCCCTCGCCGTCTACCGCAGCCTGCGCTCTGCCCACCCCGGCGCCCTCACCCGCAGCCGCAGCGTGTCCACCCTGGCGGCCCCGGCCTTCGCCGGAGCCATGATGGGGCGTCAGATCCTCGGGGCGATCCCGGTCGAACGCAAGGTGCTGCTGTTCGCCGCCCTGGAGGTCGCCGGCCAGCCGCGGCTCGAAGGACTGACGGTGGAGGAGGCGTTCCGCCCGGGACACTGGCGCGTCATCGCTCTGGACGCCACCGCTCCCGGCGACCGGCGCCCCGATCTGGCCACCGCCCGCCGCTCGGGCGAGGACGGCGCCGCCGGACTCGTCTGGGACCTGCACCCCGGCTATGTGCTGCGCGCCGAGGACAGGGTGGTCGTGGCGGCGACCCGGCGGGGGCTCGCCGAACTGCTGGGCAGGAGACACCGCACGACTGGCGGGCAGCGGTGAACGAAGGGCGGCCCCCGCGCGGGCGCCCCGGGGCCCCCCCCGGCGGTCGGGGTTTAGTAACGGGACACGAAGCCCGCGGGGCCGGCCGGGAGGGCGATCGGAAGA
>NZ_JBFAOY010000017.1:0-141706 GCF_040675505.1 Streptomyces sp. NPDC049597 | reverse complement strand
GCCCCGGCCCCTTCTCCCCCCCCCCCCCCCGGGCGCGCCCCCCCCGCCCCCGGGGGGGGCCCCCGCGACCCGTTCTGTGCGGCAGCCGTTTCACGACCGGGAAACCCCGCGGCATGGCCTGTCAAGGCTTGCGGGAGCATCCAGCGGTGCTCGGCGCCGCCCGACGACGACCGCGCACCCCGCGTCACGCGGGAATCCCGCCGCGTGCGCTCGAAAGGCCGTTCCCGCCGTACCCCGGTCGACCCGGCGCGCCAGTGACCTCGGCCGACGGATGCGCGTTGGCCCGCGTATGGCAAGGACTTCCGCGCCGACTCGTTGGCAGCGCGTGCAGGCGAGAACCGATACGACGCCTGCGGCCCCGCGGTCGGACGACAACCCCATCTACGAACAGCTGGCACGGGAGTGGGCGGCGGGCGGCCGGACCCTGCCGGGGCGGCCGGACGGGGACTGGACGCGGCTCACCCGCTTCCCCGCCCCCTCCGCCGATGAGCAGCAGGCCCGTCCCGCTCCCCCGCCACCGCGGCGCGGCTGGCTCCACGACCGGCACGACACCTGAGGCCGCACGGGGCCCCGTCGGCGGCCGGGGCTCCCTCGTGTCCGGGCCCCGTCACCCGGGGCCCGGGGACCCGTCCGTCAGCCGGTCCAGAAGTCCCACCACCGGGTGAGCACCAGCATCCCGATGATCCCGAGGTGCAGCACCGGCAGCACCCATGTGAGCTCGCCGAAGAAACCGCGCAGTCCGGTCGGCGCCGGCAGCAGACCGTGACGAACGTTGTGCGAGGTCACGTACCAGAACATGACGATCGTGGCGACCCACGCGAGGCAGCACCACAGGCACAGCGCGTTGATCTCGTACAGCGACTGCTGCATCAGCCATGTGCAGAACCCGACGCCGACCAGCGTCCCCGCGTTGAACGTCAGCCAGTACCAGCGCGGGAAACGCGCGCCCGCCAGCAGACTCGCCCCGACGCCGACCACGACCGCGTACGTCACCAGGCCCAGCATCGGGTTGGGAAAGCCGAAGACGGCCGCCTGGTCGCTCTCCATCACGCTGCCGCAGGACACCACCGGATTGAGACTGCACCCCGGCGTGAAGGTCGCACCCGCGACCTTCGCCTCGAGGATCTTGAACTTGTCCAGCGTGATGACCCACGCCGCGAGCAGCCCCGCCGCACCTGTCACCACCAGCATCCAGGCGAAGGCGCGCCCCCCGCCGACCGCCCCGCGGGCGGGGACCCTGACCGCCCGCCGCCTTCCCCTCTGTTCGACGGACGAGGATCCGGTCGCCGTAATTGTCATATTGAATTCACCACTCGTTCGACCCTGATGGATTCGCCTATTGTGCCGCACCCGAAGCACACGATCCGTGCGCGGAATCCTTTCGGCTCCACGGGTGAACGGGATACCACGGCGCCTCGACGCAACCTGCGCGCGGCATTCGAGTGAAGGCCCCACGACAACGCCCGCCCCGGTCACCGCCGTCGGCGATGCGCCGGCCCCCTCGGCCGACGGCAAGGGAAACAACCGCACCTCTCGCGCACGCAGCGCCCCGTGCGGATCATGGTGCAGGGGAACTTCGGCGCCCGGAATCAATTTCCGAACAGAATCCGCAACAATTTCTCGGCAGATTCCGCGCACCCGTTCGAATCATTATATGTGGGGCATACGAGTGACTTTCCGAATCAGCAGGGGCCGACCGGTTTCCGACCGGGAATCGCATCGTTACTAGTTCTGCGGAAGGCGCATGCCCGCATGAAGGAAATGCGGCTGCGCGGCACGAAGGCCGTACCGCGTACCGTGCCCCTGCTGAAAGGATCGAAATGAAGCACAAGAAGGCTGCAGCCGTCGCCGCCGGTCTCGTCCTGGCGCTGGGCGGCGCCGCGCCCGCCGTTGCCGACGTCGGCGCCGAGGGCATCGCCGCCGGCTCCCCGGGCGTGCTGTCCGGCAACGTCGTTCAGCTCCCGGTCCACGTCCCCCTGAGCCTCTGCGGCAACTCGGTCAACCTGCTCGGTCTGCTGAACCCGGCCGCCGGCAGCGCCTGCCTCAACGGCTGACGTTCCGTCCCGCGTCCCTGACGCGACGACGGATGCGGCCCCGAGGAGCGACGACGCTTCTCGGGGCTTCTCCGTGTCCTGGCACGCCCGCGCGCCACCGGTAAACCGCGCGCGAGGAGCATGCCGCGCCCGGGACCGGCCCGTACGGTCTACGCGGACCGGACGCCGATCACCACCGTCGCGCCCAGTTCCTCGCACGCCTCGATCCGCGGAGCGAGACCGTGCCGGGCGAAGGCCTCCGCGGTCCGGGCGGCCTGGCGCTCGCTCGTCTCGATGAGCAGCGCCCCGCCGGGCGCCAGCCACCGGGCGGCTCCGGCCGTCACCCGGCGCTGGATGTCGAGCCCGTCCGTGCCGCCGTCCAGCGCGACCAGCGGCTCGTGGTCACGGGCCTCGGGCGGCAGGAGGCCGATCTCGCGAGTCGGCACGTACGGGGCGTTGGCGACGAGGACGTCGACACGGCCCCGGAGCTCGGCGGGCAGGGGCGCGTAGAGGTCCCCCTCGTATACCCGGCCGCCGACGGTCGCGACATTGCGGCGCGCGCAGCGCACGGCGGCGGGCTCGATGTCGGCGGCGTGCAGTTCCCCGCCGCCGAGCGCGTGCAGCACGGCGGTGCCGAGGGCGCCCGAGCCGCAGCACAGGTCGACGACGACGGCACCGGGCGGGGCGAGCGCGACCGCGCACTCGACCAGGAACTCGCTGCGCCGCCTGGGCACGAACACCCCTTCGTCGACGGCCATCCGCAGGCCGTGGAACGCGGCCCAGCCGAGGACGTGCTCCAGGGGCCGGCCCGCGACCCGGCGCCCGATCATGGCGGCCAGCTCGTCGGCGTCACGGGCGGTGGAGATCAGCAGCTGCGCCTCGTCCTCGGCGAAGACACAGCCGGCGGCGCGGAGGGTGGCGACGACGGTGGAGACGTCGACGGAGGCGATGGAGGAGGGGAGAAGAGGGATCGGCGGAACCGACATGGAAGGCCTTTCGGGGACCGAAGGGCACCCGCACTCACCCCAGCCCGGTCACTCCGGGCCGACCGCACGGTGACGGGGAGAGGGAGCCCTGCCTGCGTTCGCGGAAATGGGATCTCACCTCCCGGGTCGGTCCGTGCACTGCGTGGACGCACACCCTACCCCCCGAGCAGGGCACTTCTCCGTCGCGAGGTGACAAGCGCCACATGTGCGGGGGCGGCGACGGATTTCGCAGGTGGTCCGGGGGGTCGCAAACCGCATTCGAAGGGCCTCGGGCGCAGGCACCAGCGGAAGCAGCAAAACGGGACATTCGCGCCACGCTTCCGTCGTCAGGAACTCGAAGCGATCATTCCCGGGCCCCCGTAAGCTCACGGCATGCAGGTGATCCAGTCCACGAAGCTCGCAAACGTCTGTTACGAAATCCGAGGCCCCGTCCTCGAGGAGGCGATGCGGCTCGAGGCAGCAGGTCACCGCATCCTCAAGCTCAACACCGGCAATCCCGCCGCCTTCGGATTCGACTGCCCGCCGGAGATCCTCGAGGACATCCTGCGCAACGTCGGCGGCGCGCACGGCTACGGGGACGCGAAGGGGCTGCTGTCCGCCCGCCGCGCGGTCATGCAGCACTACCAGACCAAGGGCATCGACCTCGACGTCGAGGACGTCTACCTGGGCAACGGCGTCTCCGAGCTGATCCAGATGTCGATGCAGGCGCTGCTCGACGACGGCGACGAGGTGCTGGTGCCCGCGCCCGACTACCCGCTGTGGACGGCGTCCGTGTCGCTGTCCGGCGGCACGGCCGTGCACTACCGCTGCGACGAGCAGTCGGACTGGATGCCCGACCTCGCGGACATCGAGCGCAAGATCACCGACCGCACCAAGGCGATCGTGATCATCAACCCGAACAACCCGACGGGCGCCGTCTACGACGACGAGATGCTGCGCAGCCTCACGGAGATCGCCCGGCGGCACCGTCTGGTCGTCTGCTCCGACGAGATCTACGACAAGATCCTCTACGACGGGGCAACCCATACTCCGACCGCCGCCATCGCCCCTGACCTGCTGGTGCTCACCTTCAACGGGCTCTCCAAGAACTACCGGGTCGCGGGCTACCGCTCCGGCTGGCTCGCCGTGTGCGGGCCGAAGGCGCATGCCTCCTCGTACATCGAGGGGCTGACGATCCTCGCCAACATGCGGCTGTGCGCCAACATGCCGGCCCAGCACGCCGTGGCCACGGCGCTGGGAGGCCGGCAGTCGATCGAGCAGCTGGTCCTGCCCGGCGGACGGCTGCTGGAGCAGCGCGACACCGCCTACGAGCTGCTGACGCAGATCCCCGGCGTCACCTGTGTGAAGCCGAAGGGGGCGCTGTACCTGTTCCCGCGGCTCGACCCGTCGGTCCACAAGGTCAAGGACGACCGTCAGATGGTGCTCGACCTGCTGCGGGCCGAGAAGATCATGGTGGTGCACGGGACGGGCTTCAACTGGCCGGAGCCCGACCACTTCCGCATCGTGACGCTGCCGTCGGCGAAGGACCTGGCGGACGCCGTCGGCCGGATCGGCAGCTTCCTGGGCGGCTACAGCCAGCACTGAGCGCACGGACGGACGACCGTTCCGGCTCCGCCACCCCAGACAGCTGACAAAGTCCCGAGCGGGCTCAACTTTAGACTGAATCCAATGTAGGATGGTCTCCTGACCGTGAGCAGGAGGCCATCCCATGTACGAGCCGATCCGCACCAAGTCGGTCCACTCGATGGCCGACCAGGCGCAGTACCCGCACCGCAGCCGCGAGGAGGAGCTGGACATCCAGCTCGCCGGACATCTTGCCGCGCTCCTCGCCGTCACCGACGAGCTCGGTCTCGACGCCGCGGCGGAGGCCATCGCGACCCAGGTGTCCCGGCTGCGCGGCGCGCCGCCCGCCCGGCATGCCGCGCTGACCCACGCCGACCCCGCCGCCCTGCACCAGCGTGCGCACGCCCTCGCGGGCCGCGCCCTGGTGGTCGCCGCGTCCCGCGCCGACACAGCCGCCGCGATCCTCGCCGCCGAGCGGATGGACGCGCACACCGCCGCGCTGCGCGACACGCAGCTGATCGGCGCCCCCTGACGGCCCCGGTCCGCGTGCCGGAAGAGGCGCGCGGACCGGGTGCCACCCGTACATCGCCTGCACCTGCCTGCCCTCATGGCCGTCCGACCGCCCCTCGGACCGGGCACGGCATGCGTCACCCACGCGCGACGCACCGGACCGGCCGAGCCCGCCTTCGCGTCGCCGAGACCGCCGTCGAGACTCCGAACCGACCGACGCGGTCCGCCGTCACCATCCGCAGCACACGCCGTCGTGATCAAAACACTGCGCGACAATACGCATTCGGCCACGGAGCGCATTTCCCGGAGCAACCAGGGCAACGAGCCTGTCGGATCTGCCCAATTGCCGAACACGCCCTTCCAAGCGCTCTGCGGCGACCGGGCGTTCACGACTTGCGCGCCCGCACACCGTATCTGTGATGCGTACATTCGGGTGGACTGTACGCCCCAAGCCTCCGCCGAACAGCGGCGGCACAAGGACCACCTCGTAACTTTGGTGAGCATGACGGTGGTTCGGACTCCGGTATCGCCGGCACCGCCCGCGGGCTTCTGCATGTCTGCCACCTGAATCAGCCAGATTCATTCCCTCCCTCACCGACTCCATGAGATGTGACCAAGTGAAACGTAGGCGATTGTGGGCAGGGCTAGCCGGAACGGCGGCGGCTGCCACCGGGGTCGTCATCTGGGCGATTCAGTCCCAGTCGGCCGCTGCCCCTGAATCCGATGCCGCTTCGGCGGCCCGGAAGACCTCAGAGGCGCATGCGCTGTTGCAGGCCGGCATTCTGCAGGAGAAATACCAGGATTACGATGGGGCGGCCCGTACCTACAGGCGAGTGCTGGAACTGGATCCTGGCAGCGAGCACGCCTGGTACAACCTGGGCGTCCTCGCCCAGCAGGACGGCAGGACGGCTGATGCCCATGCCGCTTATGATAAGGCGCTGAAGATCGATCCGTCGTTCACGTCGGCTCTCTTCAATCAGGCGCTGCTGCTGAAGTCGAGTCAGCCCGACCGGGCTCTCGCACTCCTGAGGCGTGCCACTGCCGTCAACCCGAAGGCCGCCACGGCCCATCTGCACATCGGGAACATCCTGGCGAAGAAGGACCGCGGCAAAGAGGCCGAGGCCTCATTCCGTCGCGCCGTTGCGGCCGATCCCTCGCTGCATTCTCAACTGCCCGAATCCTTCAAGGATTCCGTAAGTCCCTCACCCTCTCCGACATCGAGCCAGGCAGGTACCAGATGACGTCGACTGCGACACCGAGGTTCTCCGTCTTCACCCCCAGCCACCAGCCGCGTTTTCTCGATGAGTGCCTGGCGACTCTGCAGGCGCAGACCTGTTCGGACTGGGAGTGGATCGTCGTGCTCAACAACGGCGCCCGGTGGCGGCCGGAGCGACCCGACGAGCGTGTCCGCGTGGAGATCGCGGACGAGATCCGCGGTGTCGGAGCGGCCAAGCGCAGGGCCTGTGAACTGGCGCGCGGCGAGATCCTGGTGGAACTCGACCACGACGATCTCCTGGCGAAGGCGTGTCTGACCCAGCTCGGCAAGGCATTCGACGCGCACCCCGACGCCGTTTTCGTCTACAGCAACACCGCGCACATCACCGAGGACGGGAAGCGGGAGGAGTCCCGGTTCAACGCGACGCACGGCTGGCAGTACGAGGAGGTCCGCGTCGACGGCCGCAAGCTGCTGGCGGCCAAGTCCATGGAACCGACGCCCCACAACGTGGCCTACATCTGGTACGCGCCCAACCACGTACGGTCGTTCCGCAGGGACGCCTACGAGAAGGTCGGCGGGTACGACGCCACCCGTACGGTCCTGGACGACCAGGACCTGATGTGCCGTCTGTTCCATGTCGGCGACTTCCACCACATCCCCCGCTGCCTGTACCTCCAGCGGATGCACCGTGCGAACACCCAGCGCGACCCGGAGGTGAACGCACACATCCAGCGCGAGACGGTCGCCCTGTACGACAAGTACATCGAGGCCAACGCCCTCGCCTGGACCCAGCGCCGCGGCCTGCTCGCGCTGGACCTCGGCGCGGCCCACCGGAAGCCGCCCGGCTACCTGGGCGTGGACCAGTACCCGGGAGAGGGCGTGGACATCGTCGCGACCCTGCCCGACAAGCTGGACCTGCCCGACAACTCCGTCGGTCTGATGCGGGCGGTGGACTTCCTCGAGCACGTGCCCGCGAAGGTGCCGCTGATCAACGAGCTGTACCGGCTGCTGGCACCCGGGGGGATGCTCCTCACCATGACCCCCAGCTCCGACGGCCGTGGCGCCTACCAGGACCCGACACACGTCGCCTTCTACAACGAGAACTCCTTCTGGTACTACACGGACAACCAGTACCGGGCCTTCGTGCCCGAGATCGAGGCCCGCTTCCAGAAGTCACGGCTGGTCACCTACTACCCGACCGACTGGCACTCCAAGAACAACATCTCCTACGTGGTGGCGAACCTCATCGCCATGAAGGACGGCGCCGAGCGGTGCGGCGGCCCGCTGCTGGTGTAGGCGACGCACGACAAGGCGCCCGGCGGGACCATCAGGTCCGGCCGGGCGCCTCTTGCCTGGAGGGCGGGTCGGCGATACGTCAGCCACCCGTCCGCGCCGCAGCGGCCAGAGCGGCGAAGGAGGGCGTCTCCAGGGCCGCCGTCAGCTGGGCGTCCCACTGCGGCAGGGGCGCAAGGCCGGTGCGCGGCCAGCCGCCGTGGCCGAGCACACCGAACGCGGGGCGGCCGGCGGGGCGCGGGAACACCGCCGAGCCGACCGGGCGGATCCGGTCGGGATCGAGGCCGCTCAGCCGGAAGGTCTCCCGGGCCAGGCCGTACCACGTGGTGTGACCGGCCGCCGTGCCGTGGTAGACGCCTGCCGGCGCCCGCCCGGCCAGTGCGGCACGGCCGAGCGCGGCCAGCTGTCGGGCGAGTGCACGCGACCAGGTGGGCTGGCCGTACTGGTCGGCCACCACGTCCAGCGTCTCGCGGCGCGCGGCGAGTTCGAGCATGGTGGCCACGAAGTTGGGACCGTGCGCGCCGTAGAGCCAGGCGGTGCGCACGACATAGCCGCTGCGCGGCAGCAGCCCGGCGACTGCCTGCTCCCCCGCCAGCTTGCCCCGCCCGTACGCGTTGACGGGCCTGGTCGGTGCGTCCTCGGGGTACGGCTCGCGGGTGTCACCCGAGAACACCTGGTCCGTGGACACGTGCAGCAGGATCGTTCCGCTGCCCGCGCAGGCGCGCGCCAGGTGGCGGACGCCCGTGCCGTTCACGGCCGTGGCCGCCGCCTCGGCCTGCTCGGCGCGGTCGACGTCCGTCCAGGCCGCGCAGTTGACGACCACGTGGTGACCGGCGACGGCCGCGTGCAGCGCGATCGGTTCGGTGATGTCGAGCTGCTCGCGGCTCAGTCCTGTCACCACGGCGTCCGGATCTGCGGTGAGTTCCGCCAGCACGTCCTGGCCGAGCATTCCCCCGGCACCGGTCACCAACCAGCGTGTGGTCATCAGCGTTCCGCCCCCTCGAGGACCGTGACCCGAGCCGTCGGACCCGGACTCGGCTGCCGACGGACGTGTTCCGGACCGATGAGGCCGGCGCCGCCGGTCACCAGGATGCGCATGGTTCTCCGAAATCCTTCGTGGACGCGCTGCGGAAAGCAGACAGAACGCGGACGGTGCCCGCGAGGCCGAGGCCTCGCGGGCACCGTCAGTGATTCCCGGGTGAGGCGGACGGTCCGGGCCGGACCGCCGGTCACCAGGGAGCCGTCATACGTCGTGGCAGACCGCGAACGCGGTGACCTGGGCACCGATGGGCGACGCGGCCACGGCCTCGGTGACCTGCCACCCGACGGGCACACTGCCCTGGGTACCGGGGACGGGTGCGTTCTGGTCGACGATGATGCCGGTGATGGTGCCCTGGAAGCCGCCGCCGGTGGCGACGTCGTTGCCGAGGCACAGGGCAGTCGACTGGGTGCCCGGGGCGCCGACGACGGTGTAGAGGTCGAGCGTCGTCGCACCCGCGGTGCCCTGGGTGCCCTGGAAGCCCTGGGGACCCTGCGCACCGGCGTCGCCCTGAGCACCCTGGGCACCCGCGTCGCCCTGAGCACCCTGGGCACCCGCGTCGCCCTGGAAGCCCTGCGGCCCCTGCACACCGGCGTCGCCCTGAGCACCCTGGGCACCCGCGTCGCCCTGGAAGCCCTGGGGACCCTGCGCACCGGGGGCGCCCTGGAAGCCCTGGGGACCCTGCTCACCCTGCGGACCGCCCGGGTCACCCTGGGCGCCCTGGGCGCCCTGGAAGCCCTGGGGACCCTGGGGACCCTGGGGACCCCGCGGGCCGCGCGGGCCTTCCTTGCCCTTGTCCTTGTCCCTGTCCTTGGCTCGGTCGGCACTCGTGATGCCGTTCGGGCCAGGCAGTCCCACGCTGTGTTCGGTGCCCGACCTGTGAATCGCGTCGGCGATGGCCTGCGTGCTCGGGACGACGTTGAGCGCCACGGCAAGCGCGCCCGCCGAAACCATCGTGGCGGACTTCACGCGGGAACTACGGATCGTTCTACGGCTCACCAGAGAACCTTTCTCATGAGACTTGAAGTGACCACTCCGCAGGCGCGCGCACTCGGAGAAAGCGCGCTCGGTACGCATGCGTGTCTCGTCGCCGATGGCTACGGACAGGGGGATTCTTCTCTCGCGGGGCCGTATTATCGGGAATTGCGCCGCGTTGCGGGTGAAGATCACTCGGGCGGCGGCCACGCATGGAATACCCGGTCACCCTCGCCCTTCATCGCACAGACGCGCCCGGTCCTGTGCGCAGCAGTTCTTGGGGGTGCGACACAGGCTCCCTTTGGGGCATGACGGCGTATCGGGAGTCCTCAAGCAGCCCCAGCAGATAGTTTCCGTATCCGCTCTTGCGCAGCGGCTTGGCCAGTTCCCGGAGCCGGTCGTCGTCGATGAGGCCGGCCCGCCAGACCGTCTCCTCGATGCAGCCGACCTTGAAGCCCTGGCGCTCCTCGATCACCCGGACGAACTCCGAAGCCTGGACCATCGAGGTGAAGGTCCCGGTGTCCAGCCAGGCGGTGCCCCGGTCGAGCCGTGTGACCTGCAGGGCCCCGGAGTCGAGATAGACCCGGTTGAGGTCGGTGATCTCCAACTCGCCCCTGGCGCTGGGCCGGAGGCCGTGGGCGATGTCCACGACGCGGTTGTCGTAGAAGTACAGCCCCGGCACGGCGTACCGGGATTTCGGCCGGGCGGGTTTCTCCTCGATGGACAGCGCTCGGCCCAACTCGTCGAACTCCACCACGCCGTAAGCCGAGGGGTTGGCGACCTGATAGGCGAATACTCTGCCGCCCTTCACCTCTCCGCAGCGGGCCAGCCGCGTGCCAAGACCGCTGCCATGAAAGATGTTGTCGCCCAGAATGAGCGCGACCGACTCGCCGCCGACGAAATCGGCCCCCAGCACGAAAGCGTGCGCGATGCCTTCCGGGCGCTCCTGCGTCATGTATTCCAGCCGTAGGCCCAGTTGACTTCCGTCACCGAGCAACCTGCGGAACTGGTGCTGGTCTTCGGGGGTGGTGACGATCAGAATCTCGCTCACCCCGGCCATCACGAGTGTGGACAGCGGATAATAGACCATGGGCTTGTCGAAGACCGGCAACAGCTGCTTCGACACCGAGCGGGTCAACGGCCACAGTCGCGAGCCGGTGCCCCCGGCCAGGAGAATTCCACGCATGGCAGCACCATAGGTGAATTGCCCATGAATGCGGCTCTTCCGCGCGAGTTGCGGAATATCTGACCGTCTTCGTCGATGGTGATCGACGGAGCGGCGAACGGCCGGAGCCCCCGTACGCCGTTGTACGGGGGCTCCGGTCGAGAGCGGCTCAGCCCAGGCGGGAAACCAGCGCCCGGTACTCGTCCCACAGCTCCTTGGGCGTGTGGTCGCCGAAGGTGTTGAGGTGCTCGGGGACCAGGGCGGCCTCCTCGCGCCACACGTCGGCGTCGACCTTGAGCAGGAAGTCGAGGTCCTCCTCGGGCAGGTCCAGGCCCTCGGTGTCGAGCGCGTCACGCGTCGGCAGGATGCCGATGGGGGTCTCGACGCCCTCCGCCTTGCCCTCCAGGCGCTCCACGATCCACTTCAGCACGCGGCTGTTCTCGCCGAAGCCGGGCCAGACGAACTTGCCGGCGTCGTTCTTGCGGAACCAGTTCACGTAGTAGATCTTCGGCAGCTTGGACTGGTCGGCACTCTTGCCCACCTTGATCCAGTGGGCCATGTAGTCGCCCATGTTGTAGCCGCAGAACGGCAGCATGGCGAACGGGTCGCGACGCAGCTCGCCGACCTTGCCCTCGGCGGCGGCCGTCTTCTCGGAGGCGACGTTCGCGCCGAGGAAGACGCCGTGCTGCCAGTCGAAGGACTCGGTCACCAGCGGGACGGCGGAGGCGCGGCGGCCGCCGAAGAGGATCGCCGAGATCGGCACGCCCTTGGGGTCCTCCCACTCCGGCGCGATGATCGGGCACTGGGACGCGGGGACGGTGAAGCGGGCGTTGGGGTGGGCGGCCGGGGTCTCGGAGTCCGGCGTCCAGTCGTTGCCCTTCCAGTCCGTGAGGTGCTTCGGCGCCTCCTCGGTCATGCCCTCCCACCACACGTCGTTGTCGTCGGTGAGGGCGACGTTGGTGAAGACCGCGTTGCCCCACAGGGTCTTCATGGCGTTGGCGTTGGTGTGCTCGCCGGTGCCGGGCGCGACGCCGAAGAAGCCGGCCTCGGGGTTGATCGCGTAGAGACGGCCGTCCTCGCCGAAGCGCATCCAGGCGATGTCGTCACCGATGGTCTCCACCGTCCAGCCGGAGATCGTGGGCTCCAGCATGGCGAGGTTGGTCTTGCCGCAGGCGGACGGGAACGCGGCGGCCACGTACTTGGCC
Organism: Streptomyces sp. NPDC049597; assembly: GCF_040675505.1. Classification (NCBI taxonomy): domain Bacteria; kingdom Bacillati; phylum Actinomycetota; class Actinomycetes; order Kitasatosporales; family Streptomycetaceae; genus Streptomyces; species Streptomyces sp. NPDC049597. The sequence goes on along the minus strand of NZ_JBFAOY010000017.1, from coordinate 129,721 downwards.
TCGCCCTGCGGCGGGGTCAGCTTGAGGATGAGCATGTGCTCGGCGAGCCAGCCCTCGTCGCGGGCCATGACGGACGCGATGCGCAGGGCGTAGCACTTCTTGCCGAGCAGGGCGTTGCCGCCGTAGCCGGAGCCGTACGACCAGATCTCACGGGTCTCGGGGAAGTGCGAGATGTACTTGGTGGAGTTGCACGGCCACGGAACGTCCTCCTGGCCCTCCTCCAGCGGCGCGCCCAGCGTGTGGACGGCCTTGACGAAGAAGCCGTCGGTGCCGAGCTCGTCGAGGACCGGCTGTCCCATGCGGGTCATGGTGCGCATGGAGACCGCGACGTAGGCGGAGTCGGTGATCTCGACGCCGATCGCGGACAGCGGCGAGCCGAGGGGGCCCATGCAGAACGGGACGACGTACATCGTCCGGCCCTTCATCGAGCCGCGGAAGATCCCCTCCTCGCCGGCGAAGATCTCCTTCATCTCCGCCGGGGCCTTCCAGTGGTTCGTGGGGCCGGCGTCCGCCTCCTTCTCGGAGCAGATGAAGGTGCGGTCCTCGACGCGGGCGACGTCGGTGGGGTCGGAAGCGGCGTAGTACGAGTTCGGGCGCTTGATCGGGTCCAGTTTCCTGAAGGTCCCCTTGGCCACCAGCTCCTCGCACAGCCGGTCGTACTCGGCTTCCGAGCCGTCGCACCAGACGATCTCGTCCGGCTGCGTGATCGCCGCGATCTCATCGACCCAGGCGATCAGTTTCTGGTGGGTGGTGGGCAGGGGAGCCGCGATGTCGCGCGCCACGATCGCTCCTAAATGAGGGGATATGGGTTGTTGCCCCGTGGGGGCTGCGACCCGGATGCTTCGGCCTACTTGTGGCTGGCGCTCATCCGGTGCCGACCGCACTCATCTGATCATCGGTGCCAAGTGCCCATATGTCCAGAGGACGCCTCACGTGAGCATGACCACTGGCGCGTGAGCATGGCCACTCCGTCCCGTTACCTACGGTCGCGTAGGTAACATGCCGGGCATGACTGCAGCCGCGCCCGAAGTGACGGAGATGGACCCCCCGCCGGTGAAGCCGAGGCTGCGAGGCTGGTTGCACGCCGGGATGTTCCCCGCCGTCCTGATCGCCGGAGTGGTCCTCACCGCGCTCGCCGACTCGACCCGCGGACGCATGGCCTGCGCGATCTATGCCCTGACCGCCTGCCTGCTGTTCGGCGTCAGCGCGCTCTACCACCGGGGTACCTGGGGACCGCGGGCCACCGCCGTGCTGCGCCGGCTCGACCACGCGAACATCTTCCTGATCATCGCGGGCACCTACACCCCGCTCACCCTGCTGCTGCTCCCCCACTCCACAGGCCGGGTGCTGCTGTGGGCGGTGTGGGCGGCGGCGCTGGCGGGCATCGCCTTCCGGGTGTTCTGGGTCGGCGCCCCTCGCTGGCTGTACACGCCGTGTTACATAGCGATGGGCTGGGCCGCCGTGTTCTTCCTGCCCGACTTCCTGCGCGAGGGAGGGATCGCCGTCCTGGTGCTGGTCGTCGTCGGCGGACTGCTCTACAGCGCGGGCGGTGTGATCTACGGGATGAAGCGCCCGAACCCCTCACCGCGCTGGTTCGGCTTCCACGAGGTGTTCCACTCCCTCACACTCGCGGCGTTCATCGTCCACTACGTGGGGATCTCGCTGGTGGCGTACCAGCACTCGTGAGGCAGGCACAGCAGCGCCCGGGCCTGCGCGAGCGCAAGAAGCTCAGGACGCGGACCGCGATCCGCCGCGCCGCGTACCGCCTGATCGCCGAGCAGGGGTACCAAGCGACGACGATCGAGCAGATCGCGGCGGCCGCGGAGGTGTCCGCGTCCACGGTCGTGCGCTACTTCCCCGCCAAGGAGGACATCGTCCTCGGCGAGGAGTACGCCCCGCCACTGGAGGAGCGGCTGCGGGCGAGGCCCGACACCGGGGAGGACCCCGTTGACTCCCTGCGGGCCGTCCTGACGGAAGCGGTGCGGACCGTCGTCGAGGCCGACCGCGAGGACTTCGTCCAGCGCACGCGGCTGATGGCTCGGATCCCGGCGGTCCGGGCCCGGATGTCCGAGAACCTGGCCGCCACCGCCGGGCCGCTGGCCCACGCGGTGGCCGACCGCACGGGGCGTCACCGCGACGACCTGGAGGTACGGGTGCTCACCGCGACGGTGCTGGCGGCGCTGCGCGAGGTGATCCTCCACTGGGCGGAGCACGGTCACGAGGACGATCCGGTCGAGCTGACGGACCGGACACTGCGGGCGCTCAAGGGCGGAGTGCGCCTCAACTAGAGCGGGCCGTCCGGGCCGAGGACCATGCGCTTCCCGTTCTCACGGCCCGCGGTCCGCGGGCAGCAGCCCCCGGACCGCGGCGGATCCCCGCTACCGCCTCACGTCCCCCTTCCCACACGCCACGCCGTCCCGGTCGGGGTCGAGGCGCAGCGGGTCGTCCGCGCCGTTCACCTTCAGCCGGCCGTAGTCGTGCGCCGCCAGCCAGGCGCAGCGTGCCGCCGTCGTCCGCTTCACGGTCTGCGGGAAGACGGTCGGCACGCACACGCCCGCGTTCCCGTAGTGGCGGTCGCATCCGGCGATCCGCGGGCTCACCGGCGCCGAACTCCGCTTGGTCAGCGTCTTCTTCGGCGCCTTGGCCGGCGCGTCGGCGAAGGAGTGCACATGTGCCGACGGCGCGTCCGCGGCCGTCGCCGCCGGGCCACCGAGGTGCACCCACTTCGCCACCGACGGCACCCCGTTCGCGTCGACTGCGAACAGCATGTACCAGCCCGGCGGCGCCAGGTTCGGGTTGCTGGTGACGTTCAGGTCGACGTTGTTGCCGTCGACGGTCATCGGCAGGTCCACGAAGCGCTGGTTCGGGTCGGACGAGTGCGTCACCGCCGCCGGGCGGATCAGCTGCGCCTTGGCGATCGGGCGGTCCACCGTGATCCGCTGCGTGTCGCCGTACGTCCACTCCCCGTCGATCACCGACGTGATCTGGGGGCGCGCGCCCCTCAGCAGGTACGGCGGCGTGTAGAGAGACACGTTGTGGTTGTACGTGCCGTTGCCCGGGTTGTCGCCGACCGACATCACCCGGCCGTCCGGGAGCAGGAACGAGGACGAGTGGTAGCCGCGCGGGACCGGGTCCGTCGCGAGGCCCGCCTCGTAGGTGTTCGTCACCGGGTCGAAGAACGACGCCTCGTACACCGGGTCGGCCCGGTCGTGCAGCGCGCCGCCCGTCTCGAAGACCTTGCCGTCCGGCAGGAGCACCGCGGAGACGTACATCTTGCCCTCGGCGCCGGTCTGCGGGCGCCGTCCCCGGCCCTGGTCGACCTCGCCCTGCGGCAGCAACGGGCCGTGCACATAGGCCGGGTCGGGCCGCTTGAGGTCGATGATGTCGGTGTACCGGTTGGCGGCCGGGTTCGTCTCGTTGTTGCCGCCGCCGATCGTCAGCACCCGCTGGTCCTGTGCGGGCGGCAGCAGCACGCTCGCCGACTCGTCGCGTTCGTCCTTGGCCTGCAGGCCCGGGACGTCGGTGACGGTGTTGGCCTCGTAGTCGTAGATGGAGGCGCCGGTTCCGGGCGTGCCGTTGCCGAAGGTGTGGCTGCCGGAGTAGAAGAGCCGGCCGTCCTGCATGAGGATCATCGACGGGTACAGGCCCCAGTACGACCAGGTCTGGTTCACCTCGTTGATCGGCAGCCACCTGTTCTGCGCTGCGGAGAACTTCTCGGTGGTCACGTTGCCGGTGGAGTCCTGCTTCAGGCCGCCGAAGGAGATGACGTCGCCGTTGCCGAGGATCGTCGCCGACGGGTACCAGTGGCCCTCGTGCATGTCGTTCGTACGGGTGTAGGTCTCGGTCTCGGGGTCGAAGACGAACGAGTCCTTCAGTCCCTGGTAGCCGATCGAGCCGTCCGCCGAGGGATAGCCCTTGGTGCCGCTCATGATCAGGATCCTGCCGTCCTGGAGCTGCACATGGCCCGCGCAGAACATGTCGACCGGCGTCGGGATCGTACGGAACGTGCCCTTCTCCGGGTCGTACACCGCCGAGGTGAACGTGCCCGCCGCGAACTGCGCCGGGTCGTTGCCCGAGCCGGCGATGACCAGCACCTTGCCCCCACGCAGCACCACGGAGTGCATGGAACGCACCGGGTTCTTCACGGGCAGGACGTCCCAGCGGCCCTTGAGGCACTCCTCGGGCGTGCCCGTGCACCGCGGTGCGGGGGTGGGGACGGACACCTCCTCCATCACGTAGTCGTCGGTCGTGACCGACCCGGTCCCGTACACCGACACACCCCAGGCGATCTTGTCGGTGCCGGGCGGGACGGCGGGTGTGCGGACCTCCGCGCGCTGGTAACCGGCGCTCATGTCCAGGGTCTTGAGGTCGGTCCAGTACTGCCAGCCCGCCGTCGTGTCACGCCGGAAGAGCGTGACCGCCGTGTCGGGGGTCGTGGACTTGTACCAGAGGGAGAGGTCGTACTGCTTCTCGGGCGTGACCGTCGGCGCGCAGGCCGTGTTCTCCGTGATCAGCGCCTTGCGGTCGCCGTCGACGCGGCGCGTGAGCGAGACCCTCATCGCCTGGGAGCCGGAGTGGGCGTCGGTGACGTTCTCGAAGGAGAAGTCGTTGTCGCCCCAGCCGGACGGGGACCAGCAGGCGGGCATGTCGCCGGTGCCTGCCGTCTCGAAGCCGGGATTGGAGATCAGGTTGGGCGGGCCCGCCTGCGCCGCCTGCGGCGCGGAGACGAGCAGGGCTGTGGTCATGGCGCCGACCGCGAGCAGGGCGGTGCGGCGCCTGCGGAGGGGTGCAATCCGAAATGGTGGTGGCATGAGGTCCGTTCCTCTTGTGCGGCTGTCTGTCAGCGGCTGACGCGTGCGCCGGATCGGGCGGCACGCGGTGCCTTCCTCCTGCGCGGCAGGTAGACCAGTGCCTCCGTCGCCGCGAACCGCAGCACGAACGTGGTCAGCAGCGCCAGCGCGGTGGCGGGCAGGACCGCGATGTCCAGCCGGCCGACGAACAGGGCGATGAGCGGGATGCGCAGCAGCAGATCGGCGTTGGCGAGCAGCGCGAACCGGCCGACGCGATCCGCCCAGTGCCGGTGACGGCGGCGGTCGCGGAAGAGCAGCACCTCGATGAGGAGGAAGTTCCAGACCACCCCGAACTGGTTGGCCACGATCTCGGCCGGGAGGTAGTGCATGCCGGCAGCGGTCAGCAGGTGCAGTCCCAGCAGGTTCGGTACGAAGCCGGTGAGCCCGATCAGTCCGAACGCGATCATCCGCGCGACGGGTGACACGGCGCGCAGCCCGACGAGGTGGCCGAGGAACCGCATCCCTTCCCGTGCCGTCGACTTGGACTCGCCCGCGAAACGGTCCTGGAAGGCGAACGGCACCTCCGCGACCGTCGCGGGCCGGCACCGTACGGCCAGCTCCAGCAGGATCTTGTAGCCGAGCGGCCGCAGGACATCGGCGCTCACCACGCTGCGGCGGATGGCGAAGAAGCCGCTCATCGGGTCGCTGATGCCGCGCAGCCGCCTGGGGAACAGGCCCTTGGTCAGCCACGTCGCGCCGCGGGAGACGGCGATGCGGTAGCCGCCGGCGAGACCTTCCCTGCTGCCGCCCCTGATGTACCGGCTGGCGACGACGAGGTCGGCCGACGCCCGCTCCCCCGCCGCCACCAACTCCGGTACGAGTGCGGGCGGATGCTGGAGGTCGGCGTCCATGACCACGATCCAGTCCGATCCCGCCCGCTTCATGCCTTCCACGACGGCGCCGCCGAGGCCGCCGGCCGGCTCGTCGCGGTGGATCACGGAGACCGGGAAGGGGCAGTCCTGGGCGGCGGCCCGGATCACGTCCGGCGTGTCGTCGGTCGAGTCGTCGACGAAGACGACCTCGCAGGGCAGCCGGGCGGGGACGGACTCGGTGAGCCGGCGGAGCAACTCGCGGATGTTTCCCGCCTCGTCGAAGGTCGGGATCACGATGGTGACGGCGCCGGGCTCGGCGACCTGGGCAGCGCTCAGCTCGGGATCGCCGAGGTCCTCGGCGCCCGTACGGGGAGTGGTCACTGCCGGCCTCCATCGATCCGGCCGACTCGGCGGATCTCGATACGGTCCTCGCCCTCGCCGAACACGGCGACCGGCCTCGAATGCTCCAGAGCGGAGATGACGGTGGGCAGGTCTCCCGCGTCACGCCGCACGGTCGGGGACGAGACGACGTAGTCGATGTCCCGCCAGCCGCCGGGCAGGGTCTTCGTGACGGCCGGATCGAGGTCGGCCTTGTAGAACCAGATGGCGCCGGTGCCGGGCGTGTAGCCGTCGTGCACCAGGTCCAGCCACAGGGCGTCGTCGACGAGCACCCGCGTGCCGGCGGGGTCGTCCACCTCGTCCTGGAGCCAGGCGGCCGCGGCACGGTAGGGGGCGTTGGCGTCGACGGTGAGGGCGGTGCGGTTGCCGTCGTACCAGCGGGGTGCGACGTACGCGGTGGCGGCGAGCGCGAGCAGGGTGGCGAGGCCGACGCGCGCGGCGCGCCCGGTGCGCCCGGCGGGGCGGCGCAGCACCGCGCGGGCGGTGCGCCCGGCAGGGCGGCGCAGCACCGCGTGGGCCACGCTGGCCGCCCCGCCCGCCAGGACCAGCGCGAGGAACGGAAGCGCCTGGATCACGTACATCGCGGGGAGATAGCCCGACGGGCGCATCGCCACCGCCGCGAGGATCGCGACCGCCAGCGCGGGGCCCGCCAGCGCCCGCGCCGTCACCGACCAGCGGAGCGTGAGCAGCAGCAGGGCGGCGCCGGCCAGTCCGCCGAGCGGCAGGACCGTGTCGTAGTAGAGCCAGGACATGAGGACCCCGTGCGAGCCCGAGCCCTCGTCGAGGATGAAGCCGGAGCCGGGCCGGCTCATCTGGTAGGTGATCCCGCCGATCAGCGACACGTGCCCCGGGCCGGGCAGCAGCTCACTGTTGAGCAGCGCGTACAGCGGGTACGAGAGGCCGATCAGCACGCACGCGGTGACCCCGCCGGTCACCGCGAACTTGCGTGTGTCGCGGTGGCTGTGCCGCCACATGCTCACGAGCAGCGCGGGCAGCACCAGCAGCATCGTTTCTTTGGTGAGCACCGAGATGGCCGCCGCCAGCCCCGCGGCGAAGTGGTGCCACAGGTGGCGGCTCGGGGACGCGGCCAGGCAGAACGCCAGGAGCATCCACATCACCGCGATGTTGTCGAGGAAGATCTCCCGCTGGAGGACGACCGACAGCGGCGACAGGCCGAACAGCAGCATCGCGAGCCCCGCCGCCCAGCGCGGCAGGAACAGCCGGCGTGCCAGCACGTACAGCAGCACCGCGCACGCCGCGCTGACCACGAGCATCGCGAAGCGCATCGTGGCGACGGTCATGGACTCCGGTGCGATCAGCGAGGGCAGCCAGGTCAGGAAAGCGATCTGGATCCAGCCGAGCGGCGGATGGTCGTACCAGTAGGTGTAGTGGGCGAGCCCGTCGCCCTGCTGGACGGCCCACGCCTGGGCGAGATAGGTGCCCTCGTCGTCGCTGAGCGCGGGGAAGTGCGTGATGTTCCAGCCCTGGACGACCATGATCACGCACAGCAGGGCGGCGCAGAGCAGCAGATCGGGGCGCGAGCCGCGGAACCGTATGACGGGCCGGACGAAACCGGGCGCCGCCGGAGCGGTGGGCGGTCTCGGGACGGCGGCGGCTTCCGGCGACGCCTCGGGCACGGGAGGCAGGACGGTCGTCACCGGCGGGCCTCCTGACGGCTATCGGTCAGGCCGGTGAGGTGCGCGCCGACGTGGCTGGTCAGTTCCCACTCGTTGCGGCCGCGCTGCTCCCGCCAGACGGCGCGCACCGCCGCCCCGGCGAGGAGCATCTGGTAGAACGGGCCGCCGACGACCAGCTTGACGTAGTGGACCAGGCGGACGCGCAGGCCGTACTGCACCCCGAAGTCGTGCAGTCCGACGATCTCGAAGACGAACGTGACCATGGCCGTGATCAGCGGCAGGAAGGTGACGATGGCGATCGTGACGGGGACGTCGAGGAAGAGCGCGACGCCGACGTTCAGCGGGATGATCAGTCCGGAGAACGCCTGGAAGAACGGCGTCATCAGGGTGTAGCGGGCGAGCATCCGCTGGCCGCGGCCCGGCAGCTGTTTCCAGTCCTTCTTGCGGTAGACCTGGAGGAAGCCCTGGTTCCAGCGGGTGCGCTGCTTGAGCAGGCTCATCAGCGTGCCGGGGGTCTCCTCGCGGGTGACCATGTCGCTGTCGTAGGCGACGACGACCTTCTTGCCGACGGACGACAGCCGTACGCCCAGGTCGCAGTCCTCGGCCAGGCACTCCGGGTCCCAGCCGCCGGCCTCGCGCAGCACGGCGGTGCGCACGAAGACGGTGTTGCCGCCGAGCGGGATGAAGCCCTTCAGGGCGTGCAGGTGGAGCCGGCTGCGGAACCAGAAGAAGTACTCCAGGCAGTTGCGCAGGCTGTACCAGCTGGAGTGGAAGTTGATCAGCTGCACGCCGCCCTGGACGACGTCCGCGCCGGTGCTGGTGAAGGCGTGGTCGACGTGCGCGAGGAGCTCCGGGTGCACCTGGTCCTCGGCGTCGAAGACCCCGACGATGTCGCCGCGACAGTGCGGCAGCGCGGTGTTCAGCGCCTTCGGCTTGTTCTTCGCCTCGTGGGTGTCGGTGACGACCCGCACCCGCACCGGGTCACGCTCGGCGGCACGTTCGGCGACGGCGGTGGTCTCCGGGTCGTCGTGGCCGACGATGACGATGATCTCGAAGTTCGTGTGGCTGGACTCCAGCAGCCGTTCGATGGTGTGCTCCAGCACCGCCTGCTCGTGGCGGGCGGGCAGGAGCAGTGAGAAGGACAGTCCGACACGGCCGTCGGGCCGGTCGAAGCGGGTCGACGCCAGTGTCTCCGGCGTGCGCCAGGCATGCATCTGCCACCACAGCGTGAACGCCGCCATCCAGAACAGCGCAACGGAAATGGCAGCAACGAGCACCGATATGAGCACGAGCCCCCCTAGGCTCACCTGCGCCGCGGCTGGATTCCCCCTGGCCGTACGACGCACACAAAGTCCCCCGCGCGCGTCACTCCCCGGTGCACGCGCGCGGGCTGGTCCGACTGGTCGTACGGACCCTAGGGGCGGTACGTCTCATTCCGCTGACCGTCCGGTAAATGTGGCCGGATCGTCAGGGGGTGAGCTTCCGGACCAGTTCTGATGCGTCTGTGGTGGGTGAGTCGCACACGAAAGCGCGACAGACGTACGCGGCCGAACCGCCGTTCACCAAGGGGCGGTCCCGCAGAAGCGGGAACTCCTCCCCGTCCGCCTCGCCCGCCGCCACGACCGCGCCCGGTGCCGTGGAGAGCAGCGCGACCCGGTGCAGCTCGCGGCGGCGCCCGTCGCCCTGCTCGCCCACGACCGCCACTTCGCGCGGCCCGTCCAGCAGCGCCTCCGCGACCGCGAGCCCCCATCCGATGAAGCGCGGCGCCCGGGGACCCAGGGCCTTGACCACGCCCAACGCGCCTTCGGCGGCGGTGCGGTGGACCTCGGGCCCGGTGTGGGCGGCGTACGACAACAGGGCTCCGGCCGCCGCGGACCAGCCGGAGGGAGTCGCGCTGTCGGTGGGGTCCTGGGGCCGGCGGATCAGCTGCTCGGCGTCGTGGGCGGTGTCGTAGAACGCCCCGCCCTCGCCCCTGAACCGGTCGATGACCATGTCCAGCAGGAACCCGGCGAACTCCAGCCAGGTCCCCTCCCCGCTGACCGCGGCGAGCGCGAGGAAGCCCTCGGCGACGTCCGCGTAGTCCTCCAGGACACCCGCGTTCGCGCCGGCCCGGCCGTCCTTGGATGTGCGGTGCATCCGTACGCCACCGGCCGAGAAGTCCATGTGCAGCCGTACCAGCAGGTCGGCGGCCTCGGTGGCCCGCTCCACCAGATCCGGGCGGTCGAAGTACGCGCCCGTCTCGGCGAGCGCGGCGATCGCGAGCCCGTTCCAGGCGGCCACCACCTTGTCGTCCCGGCCGGGCCGGGGCCGCTCCTCCCGCGCGGCGAGCAGCCGGTCCCTGAGATCGGGGTCCGCCTCCGCGCCGGGCAGTTGCAGCACGGAGGCCCCTTCCTCGAAGGTGCCCTCCTCGGTCACCCCGTACAGCTCGGCGGCCCGCGCCCCGTCTTCGTCGCCGAGCACCTCGCGCAGCTGCGCGGGCGTCCAGACGTAGAACGCGCCCTCGGCGTGCCCGCCGTCGGGCGTGTCGCTGTCAGCGTCGAGCGCGGAGGCGAACCCGCCCTGGGCCGTGCGCAGTTCACGCACCATGAAGTCGGCGGTCTCCAGCGCGACCCGCTTGGCGAGGTCGCTGCCCGTGGCCCGCCACAGGTGGGCGTAGACCCGGCAGAGCAGCGCGTTGTCATAGAGCATCTTCTCGAAGTGGGGCACGACCCACTCGCGGTCCACCGAGTACCGGGCGAATCCGCCGCCGAGCTGGTCGTAGATCCCGCCGCGCGCCATGGCCTCGCAGGTGTCGGCCGCCATCTGCAGCGCCCCCTCCGCCCCCGTGCGGGCGTGGTGGCGCAGCAGGAACTCCACGGCCATCGACGGCGGGAACTTCGGCGCGCCGCCGAACCCGCCGTGCCGCTCGTCGTACTCCCGGGTCAGCCCGAGCAGCGCCTGGGCGAGCTCCTCCTCGCCGGGCACGCCCTGGCCTCCGTGGGCGAGCGAGCGCCCGGCCAGGTCGCGGGTGATCCTCTCCGCGACCTCGGTCACCTCGGCCCTCCGGTCCCGCCAGGCCGCGGTGACGCCCTCCAGCACCTGCTGGAAGGAGGGCATGCCGTGCCGGGGCGCGGGAGGGAAGTACGTACCGAAGTAGAACGGCTCCCCGTCCGGGGTCATGAACACGGTCATGGGCCAGCCGCCCTGCCCGGTCGCGGCCTGGACGGCCTCCATGTAGACGGCGTCGACGTCGGGCCGCTCCTCGCGGTCGACCTTGATGTTGACGAAGTGCTCGTTCATGTACGCGGCGGCGTCGTCGTTCTCGAAGGACTCGTGCGCCATGACGTGACACCAGTGACACGCGCTGTAGCCGACGCTCAGGAGGACGGGGACGTTGCGCTGCCGCGCCTCCTCGAACGCGCCTGGCTCCCAGGGCCACCAGTCGACGGGGTTGTCGGCGTGCTGGAGGAGGTAGGGGGACGTGGCCTGCGCAAGTCGATTCGGCATACCTCCATCCTTGCGCAGCCCCGACCCCGGTGCGCGCGGCGGCACGGCCCCCTGCTCAGCCGGCGGCGGCGAAGACGACGAACGCGGACCAGGCGGCGGGGTCGAGGGTGAGGGCGGGTACGGAGGTGTCCTTGGAATCGCGGACGTGGACGGCGAGGGGGGTGGTGGCGACCTCGACGCAGTCGGAACCGGGTTCTCCGCTGCTGTAGCTGCTCTTGAACCAGACCAGGCCGGTTGACGTGTCGGTCATGTCTCCCTCAGCACTTTCTCGATGAAGGCGAGTGACTCACGCGGGGTGAGCGCCTGCGCTCGGATCGTTCCATACTGCATCTCCAGGAACTGCACCTCGCTCGGCTGGGAGAAGAGACGGGTCACATGCAGCACCTCGGTGTACCCGAGGGCAGCGCCGTTGCGCAGTTTGAAGATGCGGAATCCGCCGGTCAGACCGGCGTGGTCCTCGCGATCGGTAGGCATGATCTGGATTTCAACGTTCCGGAACTCCCCTACTTCCAGAAGCCGTTCCAACTGCGCTCGCTGGACCTGCCTGCCGCCGAGCGGCCGCCTGAGTGTGACCTCGTCCTGTACGAAACTGAAGACCGGCAGTGTCTTCGTCCTGTCGACGATCTCCTGCCGGGCCATGCGGGCGGCCACCTCGCGGTCGATCACGTCCTCCGACAGCAGCGGCCGCCGGGCCCCGTACAGTGCTCGTGCGTACTGCTCGGTCTGCAGCAGGGCGTGGACGTACTGACTTGTGTACGCACCCAGTTCGACGGCCTGGGACTCCAGCTTCGCCAGATCCCGCACGTTCTTCGGGTAACGCGCCTCCGCCACATCCCGCTTCATCGCCGCGATGATGCCGCCCGCGCCCAGGACCTCATCGGCCTTGTCGAGGAACTCGGGCTTCGGCACACGACGCCCGCGCTCCACGGAGGACACCTGCTCCTCGCCGTAACCGATGGCCGCGCCCAACTCACTCTGCCGCAGCCCGGCGCGCTCGCGCCACGCCTTGATCTGGCGGCCGACGGCTTTCAGCACGGCGGCGGAGTCGTCATCAGAGGTGGCGTGCGACGTCAAGTCCTCCATGAAGCGGCCTTTCGCAGCTTGCTGGTCGTACGGATCGGACAGCGCCGGACCGTCCCCGGACAGAAACGGGACGTCCTGTCGATGGCCCTGTTCAGGGTATGTACGGGCGACCACGCTGAGTGACGTGAATCAGGAAATCACCCGAACCGGCACCACCGTCCGACACGTCACCGTGCTGTTGTCCGCCACCCGCAGAGGAGCCCGGCTCGCGCGGCGGCTGACGGTCGCGTATCTCGCGGACTGGGGCCGACCGCATGAGACAGCCGGGCAGATCGTCGCCGAACTGGCCGCCAACGCGGTCACGCACGGACGTGTCCCAGGACGGGACTTCCGTCTGGGCGTCCGGCTGCTGGCGGACGGAGCCGTACGGATCGACGTGACGGACGCACGCGGCGACCGGCTGCCCGTCGCGGGTGAGCCCGCGCAGGACGGGGAGTCGGGGCGCGGTCTGCTGCTCGTGGCGGCGCTGGCGGACCGGTGGGGTGTCACGCAGAGACCTGTGCCCTGCAAGACAGTCTGGGCTGAATTAGACGCTCATTGACCAACTCGCCCTGGCTGAACCGGAACAGGGGTGCCGCGTCGCGGTGGAACGCGACTCGGTGTGCCACGAGGTCAAAGAAAAAGAACTGGTAGAGAACCTTCCCCACCCACCCCCCGCCCCCTCGTCACCCGCACGGGTGACAGTGGCGAACTGAGCTGGCGCATATGCCATTTCGGGGTGCAGTCTCAGCAGCACAACCCCATGAACGACAGCGGCCCCCGGCCGGGACGGGCATCCCGATCGAGGGCCTCGCCACCCAGGAAGCAGGACCTTCCCGATGGCTGTTCCGCAGCTTAACGCGCTCCCGCGTGCCCTGTCTCTCGTTCCCTCCTCCGGTGTGCAGCACATCAACGTGCGCCACACGGAGCGCTTCACCGTGGTCGGCAACCACCTCGCCCAGCACGAGAGGCTGTCGCTGACAGCCATCGGCCTGGCCGTGCACGTCCAGTCGCTGAAGGCGGGCTCGATCGTCTCGATCCGGGCGCTCGCGCAGCGCTTCCCGGAGAGCGAGAAGCGGATCGGGGACGCGTTCGGCGAACTGGAGGCGGAGGGGTACATCGCCCGTGTCCGCGTACGGCTGCCGTCGGGGGCGCTGGTGACGCGGACGTTCTCGTACAACAACCCGTACGCGGTGCGGGACGGGGCTCCGGAGCCCGAGCCCGTGCCCGTACCGAAGGCCGCCCCGCCGGAGCCCGTGCATCAGGCGGAGTCGCCCGAGCCGGACACCGCGAGCCCCGAGGCACACCGCCTGCTCGCGGGCCTCCGGGCGACGGACCCACGCCTGCTGCTGTCGCCGGCGGCCATCGGACGCCTCGCGCCTGGCGTGGACCGATGGCTGGAGCGGGGCATCGCTCCGTCGGCGGTCCACCGCACCCTCACGGCGGCGCTGCCGCCCGGGCCTATCCCCCGCCCGGCAGGCCTCCTGGCCTACCGCCTCGACGCCCTGCTGCCCCCACCACTCCCGCCAACCCCCGTCCCTGCAGCGGAGATCCGCCCGGACCCGTTGCAGAACTGCGACGGCTGCGACCGCGCCTTCCGCGCGCCGGAACCGGGCAGCTGCCGCACGTGCGAGGCGGCGGGAGCGCTGACGCCAGCGGCGTGAGCGGCGACGGGCACGTTGTGCTCGGGCGAAGGGGCATCGGTGACTTGCCCCCGCGTGAGGCGGACGTACGCGCTCCCGATCTGGCTTCAGCCAGACGCTCGCCGGCGCGCTACAGCGCGCCGGCACAGCGCGAATGCGAAGGACCCGAAATCGCCCGCGAGCCTCTCCATGCTCTGGCGGTCCGCTGCTCCGGGGCTCCAAACGAGGACGGGATACTCGCCTTCCTGATCCACTTGAGAAGAATCGAGGACGACCAGACCACCCATTCCATCGAACATCACAACAATCAGGTCCGACGGCATTCCGTACCGGCTGCGAGCGTCCAGGGTCTCCGTTACGGAACCCAACAGCCTTCGTCCCATCGCGGGCGTCTGATACACGCCGAGGAATTCCTCCCCAGCGATATCCCACGTCCCGAACTCTTCGATCAGACGGCGGTACGAGGGAGGGAAGGCCGCGCCCAGATCACTCTCGGCGGAGATCAACGTCCTTGCGTCGCAGCCGTCAGCATGGTTTGCGATGTCATCGTTCCCGCGAACCAGCTCGATCAGCCGCTCACTCGCCTCGACGGCGTTCGTCACTATTGGCCCTCCCACCCGCGGCAGACGCTCCGCATTCCCCGGCAGCGGCGCGCCGACCGCGCCCAGGGACGGAACGCTACGCCGGCCCAAGCGAACGCGGCCCGCCGAACTGGTGCACGGGAGGGACACCATGGGCGGCCTCCTGCCTCTACCGGGACGGTGACGTTTCACCGGCGCGGTGAAAGCCGTCGCGCCCCTCGCCGTCCACGTCGACCCGGAAGTGCTCCGAACGCCGGCGCCCGTCCCGCCCGCCCCTCCCCATGTGCCCTCCCGCGCAGGACACTTGACGCCGCAACGAGTGGGTAGACGAACGGGATTGGCACGCGATGAGGGGGACGTACATGCGGGACAGCCACCGGGCGGAGGCGGAACGGCTGTTGGGCCGTGCCGTCGAGGAAGAGGTGCGGCGGACCGGCGGACGGACGGACGGTCAGGTGCTGCTCGCCCGCGGACAGGCCGCGCTGGACGGCTTGGCCGCCAGCGCCGCCGAGGAGTACGCCGCGTACGAGCAGGCGCTCGCGGAGGCCGAGTCGGGGCACCCGGGGCTCTCCGAGCGGTTCAGCAGGCGCAATCTGTCGACGCCCGCGCTGGTGACGGCGGTCGCGGCCGTCGCGGCCATCGGCGCGGACGTCGCGCTCGGCACCCCGGCCGGCACGGCGCTGGGCGCCGGGGCCGTCGTCGCGGTCGCGGGGGCCGCGACCACGGTCGCCAAGGTCACCGCGTCGCACTGGCCGGCGGCGCACCGCAGGGCGGGCGCGGCGGCGCAACCGGGCGGCGTGGAGCAGCTGCGCCTGCAGTGGCTGACGGCGCTGGAGGTACGGGGCATCCGCCCGTTCCTGGACCAGCAGCGGATGCTGGCGTCGGCGGCGCGGCCCGCCAGGAAGACCGCGGCGGCACCGCAGCTGCGCGGCGCCGACCGCAGCGCGGCGGCGCGCCGCAGATCGGTGCTGGAGCAGTCGTTCGCTCATCTGCCGGAGCCCGACGGGCCGTTCGCGGGCAGGCGGGAGGAGCTGACGCAGATCGCCCAGTGGGTGCACGCGGCGCGCGCGTCGACGCAGACACGGCCGACGGTCGTCGTGCTGTACGGCGAGCCCGGCTCGGGGCGTACGGCCCTGGCGGTGCGGGCGGCACACCACCTCAAGGACCAGTTCCGGGGCGCGTGCGTGGTGGATCTGCGCGGCGAGAGCGGACATCCGCTGTCGACGCGGGACGCGCTGCTGCACCTGCTGAACCGACTGGGCGCGCCGCGCGAGCAGCTGCTGTTCCGCGAGCGGTCGTCGCCGGAGCAGCAGGTGCGGCGGCTCGGCGAGCTGTACCACCAGCATCTGACGGGCCTGCCGGTGACGGTCGTCCTCGACGACGCGAGCGACGCCGAGCAGGTGCGGACGCTGCTGCCGGAGCGATCGGACAGCCTGGTGCTCGTGACGGCGCGCCGCCCGCTGGAGCTGCCGGAGGACGTCCCCGCCTGGATCCACCGGCTCCCGGTGGACGCCCTGGACGCGGCCGGCGCCGAGGAGTTGCTGGGAGCCGTCGCCGCGGAGCCCTCGGCCGCGCCGTACGACGCCCAGGCCGCCGACGCGGTCCGCGAGCTGTGCGGCGGGCTGCCGCTGGCGCTGCGGATCGCCGGCTCGTCCCTGGGCGAGCGCAGCCCCGACCGGCTGGCCACGGACCTCGGAGCGTATGGGCCGGTGGACCCGGTGGAGCGTGCCCTGTGGCTGCGGTACACCGACCAGTCGGAGCAGGCGCGCCGGCTCCTGCGCCGCCTGGCGCTGGCCGGGCGCGCCTCGCTCGGGGCGGCGGCCGCGGCGGCGCTGCTCGGCGCGGACGAGCAGGAGGCGCAGCGGCTGCTCGCGACGCTGGCGCGGGCGGGGCTCGTCGACCACGTGCGGGCGAGCCGTTACCGGCTGCACGACGTCGTACGGGCCTTCGCCCGGGCGCGGCTGCTGGACGAGGAGGACGCGAAGGACCGCACGGCCGCGCAGGAGCGGCTGATCGGGAACTACGCCGATCTGGCCGGGGCGGTGATCCGCATGGTCGACGGGAAGATGTCGACCCGGGCCGGCCAGTTCGGCGCGCACGGCTTCGCGTCGCTGGACGCGGCGCTGCGCTGGCTCGACGACGAGTCGAGTTTCATCACCTCCGCGTTGCGGCACGCCGAGGGCGTCGACCAGCAGGCCGTGCTCGGGCTGCTCGGCGCGCTGTGCGACTACTGCCTGCTGCGCGGCGACCTCTACCGCCTGGGCGAGCTCACGGAACTGTCGCAGGCGGTGGACCAGGGGCTGCTGGAGCGTTCGGTGCGCTGGCGTACGGGTATCGCGGCCCGCCAGCTCGGCGAGCTGGACAAGGCGCGGACGACGCTGTCGTCGGTGGTCGGCCTGTACCGGGAGGCGCAGCACGACGCGGGCGCGGCACTCGCGCTGTGCTCGCTCGGCATCACGCTGCACCACCAGGGCAACCTGACGGAGGCCGCGGCGAGACTGCACGAGGCCATCGAGCTGCAGTCCTCGCCCGAGCAGGCCGCGGACCGCGCGTGGTCGCTGCACGCCCTGGCCGCGGTGGAACGCGACCGGGCCGATCTGGCGGAAGCGCTGCGGCTGCTGGAGACGGCGCTGCGGCTGCACCGCGAGGGGGAGTCGCTGCACGGCGAGGCGTGGACGCGGTTCCAGCTGGGGCAGGTGTGCCTGCGGATGGGGGACGTCGCGGACGCCGAGGCGGCGCTGCGGGCGGCGCTCGACCTGTACGGGCGCACCCGCGACGACCGCGGCGAGGCGTGGGCGCTGACCCAGCTGGCGCGGGCGCGGCTGGTGGACGGTGATCCGGGCGCGGCGGTGGACGAGCTGAGGGCGGCGCTGTCCCGTCACCGGGAGAACGAGGACGCCCGCGGTGAGGCGTGGACCCTGTACTACCTGGGCCAGGCCCTGGAGGAACGCGGCGACCGGGACGAGGCGGTGCGCGAGCTGGAGCGGTCGCGGACGATGTTCTCGCGGATGCGTGACGTGTACGGGCTGGCCTGTGCGCGCCACCACTCGGGCCGTGTCACGCGCGACCAGCGCGCGGCGCAGACGGGCAACCTGCGCAACTCGGGATTCGCCCGGCAGCTGCTGATGGACGCCCGCGCGGATTTCGCGCGCATCAAGGTCGCCCACGGCGAGGCGTGGACGTGCCTGGAGCTGGCCCTGATCGACGCGGGCAACAACCGGGCCGCGCAGGCGCTGGCACTGTGCGACGAGGCGGCGGAGCTGTTCGCCTCCTACGAGGACCGTCGCGGCGCGGACTGGGCGGCGTTCCTGCGCTGCACGCTGCTGCCGTACGCGTCCCCGGGCGGGACGGAGGTCGGCACGGTGGTGGCGCAGGAGGAACTGGCCGGACTGATGGCGTCCACGCACGCCTTCAGGGACCCGAAGCTGGAGGACTGCGCGGAGGCGCTGACGGTGATGCTGGACCGCGGCATCCGCCTGGAGGACGGCTGGCAGGCCTGGCACCTGGGCCTGGTCCCGACGCGGCACGCGCGGGAGGTGATGGGGGTGCCTGTGGGGACGGCGAAGTAGGGCGGGTGCCGGTGCCGCGTTTGGAGCAGATGTACATCTGATCCGCTCGCGACCGCGCGCACGGCGTGACTCCGGGGCGCCATGTGCTGGATGCCCCGGAGTCAACACGCCTGATCGTCAGGCCGAGTCGCCCGCGGGCTTCCGCGACGCAGGCTTCTGCGACGCGGGCTCCCGCGTGGGCTCCGGCTCCTCCTCGAAGTTCACGCGCCCCATGTGCCGGTTCATCGACTTCATCAGGGCCCACACTCCGACCGCCAGCGCCGCGAACACGAGAAAGCCCAGGACACCAGGGGTGACCTTGTTCTCGTCGAGTTCCTTGGCGAGGGTGGCGACGTGCGTCATGGCGAGGTTTGCGCTTGCGCTCATGTCAGGCATTGTCCCGGATGCCCGCGAAGAGGTCGTCCTCGGGGAGGGACGTATCGACGAGCGACTTCGCCAGCTCGTACTCCTCCGTCGGCCAGACCTCCTTCTGGATCTCCATCGGCACGCGGAACCAGCCGCCGTCCGGGTCGATCTGCGTCGCGTGCGCGATCAGCGCCCTGTCGCGGACCTCGAAGAAGTCGGCGCACGGCACGTGCGTGGTCAGCGTGCGCTCGGCGCGCTGGAACTCTTTCCAGCGCTCCAGCCACTCCCCGTACGGCGACTCCAGGCCGCGCGCGAGCAGCGCCTCGTGCAGGGCGACCGTGCGCGGGCGGTTGAAGCCCTGGTTGTAGTAGAGCTTCTGCGGCTGGTACGCCTGCCCGTACTCGGACTCGGGGAACTTCTCGGTGTCCGCCGCGCCCTCGAACGCCACCATCGAGATCTTGTGGGTCATGATGTGGTCGGGGTGCGGGTAACCGCCGTTCTCGTCGTACGTCGTGATGACCTGCGGACGGAACGCGCGGATCTTGCGCACCAGCTCCCCCGCCGCCTTGTCGATGTCCTCCAGCGCGAAGCAGCCCTCGGGCAGCGGCGGCAGCGGGTCGCCCTCCGGCAGGCCGGAGTCGACGAAGCCGAGCCACTCCTGCTTGACGCCGAGGATCTCCCGGGCCTCGTCCATCTCCTTCCTGCGGACCTCGTGGATGTTCTCCTCGATGTAGGGGTCGCCCTGGAGCTTGGGGTTGAGGATGGAGCCGCGCTCACCGCCCGTGCAGGTCACGACCAGCACGTCCACCCCCTCGGACACATACTTGGCCATCGTGGCCGCGCCCTTGCTCGACTCGTCGTCGGGGTGGGCATGCACGGCCATCAGTCGAAGCTGCTCAGTCAAGACTCGATCCTCAGTGATTCGTCGCGATTCATAGGTGCCGTCCCGGAGGGACGTCGATGTGGGGCGGCGGTCGGGCGGCGGGAGGGAGACTTCTATAGTGACCGAATCGGCGGACGGAAAATTCCTGCCACCGCACTCGAGAGGACGATCATGACGGCTGTGCGCGAGGAGCTACCGCAGGGGCGTTACGGCCGCTCCGCGGACGAGCGTGCGGACCGCAGGCTCAAGATCCTCGGTGCCGTGCTGGGTGCCGGGCTGCTCGCGATGATCGGCTGGTTCGGCTACGACTACATCGCCGGCCAGAAGATCAGCGCCGAGGTGATCAAGTTCGATGTCGTCGAGGGCGCGAACGAGGTCCAGGTGCACCTGGAGGTGCGCAAGGACGAGGACGCCACCGGCACCTGCACCCTGCGCTCGCTGTCGGAGTCGGGCGCCGAGGTGGGCCGCCTGGACGTGCGGATCGGCCGTACGGGCGAGAGCCGGATCGACCAGGTCGTGAAGATCCGTACGACCGAGCAGGCGACCAGCGCCCAGCTGGTGGGCTGCAGCGCCGCCTGACCGGGCGGTTCCACCGGGCGCGTCACCCGTGTGACCAGGCCTTTTTCGTCCTGATCGTTTTTGTCTTCCCCCTTTCGCCCCGCAATTGTTAGGCTCGTGGTTTCGCCCGCTCGGGACGGACAATCCTTCTGAGTAGGGCGATGCTTTGTATTCCCAGTACCTACGAGGAGCACCTGTGACCCAGACCAGCGACAACGTCACCTGGCTCACCCAGGAGGCGTACAACCAGCTCAAGGCCGAGCTGGAGTACCTGTCTGGTCCCGCGCGCACGGAGATCGCCAAGAAGATCGAGGCGGCCCGTGAGGAGGGCGACCTGCGGGAGAACGGCGGGTACCACGCGGCCAAGGAGGAGCAGGGCAAGCAGGAGCTCCGTGTGCGCCAGCTGACCCAGCTCCTGGACAACGCGAAGGTCGGCGAGGCCCCCGCGGACGACGGCATCGTCGAGCCCGGCATGGTCGTCACGATCGCCTTCGACGGCGACGAGGACGACACCCTGACCTTCCTCATGGCGTCGCGGGAGTACGCGAGCTCGGACATCGAGACCTATTCGCCGCAGTCGCCGCTGGGCGTCGGTGTGAACGGCAAGAAGGTCGGCGACGAGGCCGAGTACGAGCTGCCGAACGGCAAGAAGGCCATGGTCAAGATCCTGGACGCCAAGCCGTACACAGGCTGATCCCCGCATCGCACGGCGAAGGGGCCGGCACCGCGCCAGGCGCGGTCCGGCCCCTTCCCGCTGTCCGGAGGATGCCGCTCAGGCGGTCGCCGAGCGGTACTTGCGCACCGCGAGGGTCCGGAAGACCGCGATGATGACGAGCGACCAGACGATCGAGGCGATCACGGGGTGCTGCATCGGCCAGGCGTCCGACGGCGAGGCGCCGGGGTTGCCGAAGAGCTCGCGGCAGGCCTGGACGGTGGCGCTGAAGGGGTTCCACTCCGCGATGTGCCGCAGCCACGGGGTGAGCTTGCTGGAGTCCACGAAGGCGTTCGAGATGAACGTGACCGGGAAGAGCCAGATCAGGCCCCCGGAGGTGGCGGCCTCGGGCGTGCGGACCGAGAGTCCGATCAGGGCGCCGATCCACGAGAACGCGTAGCCGAGGAGCAGCAGCAGGGCGAAGGCGCCGAGGGCCTTGGCGATGCCCTCGTGGGCCCGCCAGCCGACGAGCAGCGCGACGACCACGAGGACGACGACGGTCAGCGCGGTCTGCACGAGGTCGGCGAGCGTACGGCCGGTGAGGACCGCGCCGCGGGCCATCGGCAGCGAGCGGAACCGGTCGATGAGGCCCTTGTGCATGTCGTCGGCGATCCCCGCGCCCGCGCCCGCGGTGGCGAAGGTCACGGTCTGGGCGAAGATGCCGGCCATCAGGAACTCGCGGTAGACCTCGGGGGAGGTCGACTGGCCGATCTGCATGGAGCCGCCGAAGACGTAGCTGAACAGCACCACGAACATGACCGGCTGGATCATGCCGAAGATGATCATCTCCGGGATCCGGGTCATGCGGATCAGGTTCCGCTTGGCGACGACGAGCGAGTCGCCGACCGACTGCCCGATGCCGCCGCGCGGCCGGGGGGCCACGACGGTGGCGGCGTCCACTGAGGTGCTCACTTCGCGCTCTCCTTCCGGTTCTTGCGACCGTGGGTCTGGGGCCTGGCGTCCTGTTCCCCGTCGTCGGTCTCGTCGGCGACCTCGGCCGCGTGGCCGGTCAGCGAGATGAACACGTCGTCGAGGGTGGGGCGGCGCAGACCGATGTCGTCGATCTCCACGCCGCGGGAGTCGAGGTCGCGGATGACCTCGGCCAGCAGCTTGGCGCCGCCGGTGACCGGGACGGTCAGCTTGCGGGTGTGCTCGGCGATCGTGACCTCCCCCTTGCCGTAGCCGGCGAGGACCTCGCGGGCTGGGCCGATCTCGTCGGGCTCGTGCACGACGACCTCCACGCGCTCGCCGCCGGTGCGCGCCTTGAGCTGGTCGGCGGTGCCGCGGGCGATGACCTTGCCGTGGTCGACGACGCAGATGGTGTCGGCGAGGTGGTCGGCCTCCTCCAGGTACTGCGTCGTGAGCAGCAGGGTCGTACCGCCCCTGACGAGCTCCTGGATGACCTCCCACAGCTGCTGGCGGTTGCGGGGGTCGAGACCGGTGGTCGGCTCGTCCATGAACATCACGGGCGGGGAGACGACCAGTGCCGCGGCCAGGTCGAGCCGCCTGCGCATGCCGCCGGAGTAGGTCTTGGCGGGACGGTCGGCGGCCTCGGCGAGGTTGAAGCGGTCCAGCAGCTCGCCCGCGCGGATCTTCGCCTCGCGCGCGTTCATCTGGTAGAGCCGGCCGACCATCTGGAGGTTCTCCCGGCCGGTCAGGTACTCGTCGACGGCGGCGAACTGGCCGGACAGGCCGATGGACCTGCGCACCTCGTTGGGGTGCTTGAGGACGTCGATCCCGGCGACCACGGCGGAGCCGCTGTCGGGCCGGAGGAGGGTGGTCAGCACGCGCACGGTGGTCGTCTTGCCGGCGCCGTTCGGGCCGAGAAGTCCGAGGACCGTGCCTTCCGGGACGTCGAGATCGACGCCGTCGAGTGCCCTGACGTCGCCGAAGGTCTTCACCAGACCTTCGGCGTGGATGGCGCCTGGCATGGGGGTCTCCCAAGGAACAGGTGGAATGGGTCACTTCTGGACGCAAACATGCATGGAGTCGCGCATCCACCCAGGTGGATACGGTCACATGTTCACGGTATCGCGATACATCGCGTCTCATCAAGCGAATCGAGACATGACAAGGGGACGGATGCGGCGCGGTGGCCGCCGGAGCGCCCGCCGGGTCGGCGGGTCTCAGTCGAGAATGGTGTAACCCTTCGCGCGCAGGGCCGCCGCGACCTCCTCGCAATGCTCCGGCCCCTTCGTCTCCAGGTGCAGTTCCACCTCGACCTCCGTGAGCCCGAGCCGCGGATCGGTCCGCACATGACTCACGTCGAGGACATTGGCGTCCGCCACCGACAGCGCCCCCAGCAGCCCGGCCAGCGCGCCCGGACGGTCCGTCAGACGCAGCCGCAGCGACAGGTACCGCCCCGCCGCCGCCATGCCGTGACGCAGGATGCGCTGCATCAGCAGCGGATCCACGTTGCCCCCCGACAGCAGTGCCACCACCGGGCCCTCGAACGACGTCGGATCGCTCAGCAGCGCCGCCACCGTGCTCGCCCCGGCCGGCTCGACCACCATCTTGGCCCGCTCCAGACAGAGCAGCAGCGCGCTGGAGAGCTCGTCCTCGGAGACCGTACGGACGTCGTCCACAAGATCGCCAATGATTTTGAACGGCACGTCCCCTGGCCGGCCGACCTTGATCCCGTCCGCCATCGTCGCCGGAGCCTCGATCGACACCGGCCGCCCCGCCGCCAGCGAGGGCGGATACGCCGCCGCACCCTCCGCCTGCACGCCGATCACCTTCACATCGGGCCGCAGCGCCTTCACCGCCACGGCGATGCCGGCCACGAGACCGCCGCCGCCGACGCCCACGAGGATCGTCCGCACCTCCGGGCACTGCTCCAGGATCTCCAGCCCCACCGTGCCCTGGCCCGCCACGATGTCCGGGTGGTCGAAGGGGTGGATGAACACCGCGCCCGTCTCTCGCGCGTACCCCTCGGCCGCGGCCAGCGTCTCGTCGACCACGTGCCCCACCAGCCGCACGTCCGCGCCGTACTCCCGCGTCGCGGCCACCTTCGGAAGCGGGGCGCCGACCGGCATGAAGACGGTGGAGCGCACCCCGAGCAGCGACGACGCCAGCGCCACACCCTGCGCGTGGTTGCCCGCGGACGCGGCGACCACTCCGGCCGCACGCTCCTCCGGCCGCAGGCCGGCGATGCGCACGTAGGCGCCGCGCAGCTTGAACGACCCCGTGCGCTGCAGGTTCTCGCACTTCAGGTGGACCGGCGCCCCCACCAGCCGCGACAGGTGCCTGCTGCCCTCCATCGGCGTCATCCGCGCCACCCCGGACAGCATCTTCCGGGCTCCGCGGATGTCGTCGAGGATGACGGAACGGAGGATCTCGGGCGTGCGGAAGCTCATGCGACAAGTCTCGCAGTTCGCCCCGCTCCCCGGGTTGCCGTCCGCATCCCGGGCGGTCTGCCGCAGGATTGTGCAGCGCCCGTACGCGCCACGGCCCGGCCGCGTACTCTGTCCCCCACCAACCGACCACCGCACGAGAGAGCCCCCCACTGCCATGCCCACTTCACAGGACATGACGACAGATCTCGCTCCCGGCCTCCTCGATGCCCTCCAGCACCAGGTGGCCGTTTTCGCCCGGCGCGCGGAACAGACCCGGCTCGGTGGCGTGGGCCAGGTCCGCAACTCCATGGACCGCGCCGCCTACCTGCTGCTCAACCGCCTCGACCAGGAAGGCCCCATGGGCGTCAAGGCGCTCGCGGCGGGCATGGGGATCGACTCGTCGACCGTGACCCGCCAGGTGGCGCCGCTCGTCGACACCGGCCTGGTCAAGCGCACCTCGCATCCGGAGGACGGCCGCGCCGTCGTGCTGCAGCTCTCGCCCCGCGGCCAGGCCCGCCTCGACGAGGTACGTGCCTCACGGCGCGAACTGATGCGGCAGGTCACGGAAGGCTGGACGGAGAGCGAGCGCGAGTCGTTCTGCACGCTGCTCACCCGCTTCAACACCGCCCTGTCGGCCCGCCAGGCGGGGCTGCCCACGGCGGAGGCGGAGACACCGCCGGCCTCCTGACCAGGGCGGGGCCGACGGCCCCCGCCGACCCCTTGACCGGGGACGCGGCTTGGGCCCTATATGAGGACGTGAGCGAGCGGAATCCGGCCAGGGACCGCCGCCGTGCCCAGGAGTTCGACGCCTTCGTGGCGGGCGCGGCCGGCCGGCTGCTGCACGCCGCGACCCTGCTCACGGCCGAGCCCGCGGGCGCCAACCCCTGCGCCCAGCAACTGCTCACCGCCGCGCTCGCCCGCACCTACGCCGACTGGGACCGGCTGCGCGGAGAGGACCCGTACGACCGCACCCGCCAGGAGCTCGCCACCCGCTTCGCGCGCGGCGCCTGGCGTCACCACCGCTCGCGGGGCGGGGTGCTCGCCCGGCTCAGCCCGCAGGAGCGCCTGATCCTGGTGCTGCGGCTGTACGAAGGGGTCGCCGAGGAGCAGACCGCAGCGCTGCTCGGCATCCCCGCGGACCGGGTGCGTGCCATCTGCACGCGGGCCGTCGCGGTCATGCGCAGTGCGCCGCCCCGGCCTCCGGCGGCCCGGCTGCGGGCGGCGTCATGAGCGGCGCCGACCGCAAGGAGGGCGAGGTCCGCCGGATGATGGAGGGCCCCCTGCCCGCCGTGCCCGCCGATCTCGGGGTGCGCGCCACGGCCCACGGCGGACGGCTGCTGCGCCGCCGGCGCGCACTGCGCCGGACGGCCTGGCTGCTGATCGTCGCCGCGGCCGTCGCCTTCGTGGTCTGGGCGACGGTGAACCAGCCGTGGGTGGTCCCGCCGTCGGAGACGACACCACCGATCGAAGGCTTCTGACCTGCGACGATGCGCAACGGTGAGGTGAGGGCGACCGTCCGTCATGCCGGGTCGGCCCGGTCGTCCGGATCTATCCTGAGAACGAGCGGCACCCAGAGAAGCCGAGGAGGCCCCTCATGACCAGGAAAGTCGTCGACTGCCGCAAGAGCCCGAGCGTCTCCGGATGCACCCTCACCATCTCCGGCGAGGAGGACGAAGTCATACGGGCGGCCGCCGAGCACGCCGTGTCCGTCCACGAACACACCGACGGACCCGAGCTGCGGCAGATGATCCGTGACTCCCTCGAGGACGAGAAGGTGACTGCCTGACCCGGCACACGCACGTCGGGCCCCGGCCGTACCCGGCCGGGGCCCGACGTCGTCCGCGGGGGTCAACTCCCTCAGCCGAGCGCCTGCTTGAGGTCCGCCAGCAGGTCGTCGGCCGCCTCGATGCCCACCGACAGCCGCACCAGGTCGCCCGGCACCTCCAGCGCCGAACCGACCACCGACGCGTGAGTCATCCGCCCCGGGTGCTCGATCAGCGACTCGACGCCGCCCAGCGACTCGCCCAGCGTGAACAGCCTCGCGCGGTTGCAGACCTCGACCGCGGCCGCCTCGCCGCCCGCGACCCGGAACGACACCATGCC
Source organism: Streptomyces sp. NPDC049597 (assembly GCF_040675505.1). Classification (NCBI taxonomy): domain Bacteria; kingdom Bacillati; phylum Actinomycetota; class Actinomycetes; order Kitasatosporales; family Streptomycetaceae; genus Streptomyces; species Streptomyces sp. NPDC049597. Next base: position 103,746 of record NZ_JBFAOY010000017.1, on the reverse strand, counting down.
GCCGAACGCCTTCATCTGCTTCGCCGCCACCTCGTGTCCCGGGTGCTCCGGCAGGCCCGGGTAGAGCACCGAGGTGACCTTCGGGTGCTTGGTCAGCATCTCCGCGACGCGGGTCGCGTTCTCGCTGTGGCGGTCCATGCGCACGGGGAGCGTCTTGATGCCCCGCAGCACCAGCCACGCGTCGAACGGGCCGGCCACCGCTCCCATCGCGTTCTGGTGGTACGCCAGCTCCTCGCCCAGCTCCGCGTCGGCCGCGATCAGCGCACCGCCCACGACGTCCGAGTGACCGCCCATGTACTTGGTCAGCGAGTGCACGACGACGTCGGCGCCGAGGGAGATCGGCTGTTGGAGGTAGGGGCTCGCGAACGTGTTGTCGACGACGAGCTTCGCGCCCGCCGAGCGCGCCACCTCCGCGACCGCCGCGATGTCCGTGATGCCGAGGAGCGGGTTCGACGGGGTCTCGACCCAGATCAGCTGCGTACGGTCGTTGACCGCCGCGCGCACCGCCGCCGGGTCCGAGGTGTCCGCCACGGAGAAGTCCACGCCCCACCGCTCGACCACCTTGGCGAACAGCCGGAACGTGCCGCCGTACGCGTCGTTAGGGATCACCACGTGGGCACCGGGCTTCAGCAGCGTACGCAGCAGGCAGTCCTCCGCCGCGAGCCCGGACGCGAAGGCCAGACCGCGCCGGCCGCCCTCGACGGCGGCCAGGTTCTCCTCCAGGGCGGTCCGGGTCGGGTTGGCGCTGCGGCTGTACTCGTAACCGCCCCGCAGCCCGCCCACGCCGTCCTGCTTGTAGGTGGAGACCTGGTAGATCGGCGGCACGACGGCGCCGGTCAGCGGGTCGGCGGTGTTGCCCGCATGGATGGCGCGGGTCTCGAAGCTGTGCAAGGTGTGGTCGTCGCTCATGAGCCCCGAGCGTAGTCCCGCGCGAGGCGGTTCGCGGCGCGGACCTGCCCGCTGTGGACGCGGTGCCCGTCAAGGACAATGGAGCCATGGAGATTCTCTGGTTCCTGATCGCGATGTGCATGCTGGCCGCAGTCATCGGCCCCGTCCTCAGGCGCCGCAGCACGGGCATCCGGCTCGCCCGCCCCGGCTCGCCGGACGCCGCCGACCCGGACAACTACGGCTTCCTGCGTCAGGAGGAGCTGGACGTGCGCCTGCCCGGACCGGACCAGGACCTCCTCGACGTGCTCGACGTCGTCCAGCGCACCCAGGACTGGCGTGCCGCCGCCCAGCTGCTCGCCGGCACGCCGAAGGAGGGCGAGGTGCGCTGGCAGCGCGTCCAGGCCTTCGCCGGCGCCGCGTCGCTCGAGCTCCAGCAGCAGCCCGGCACCGGGGGCGCGTGGCTGCGCGCCTGGCGCGCCCAGTCTCCGAAGGACGCGGGCGGCGCCCAGGTGCACGCCGAGTTCCTCGTCCAGCAGGCGTGGCGGTCGTCGGCCGCCGGCACGGACGACTTCCGGATCATCCTGGAGGAGGCCAGGTCCGTGTGCGCCGAGGCCGCGCTCCTGGCGCCCGGAGACCCGGTCCCGTACATCACCGAACTGGCCGTCGCGCGCGGGCTCGGCGACTCCCAGGAGCAGTTCGACCAGCTGTGGGCGAAGGTCATCGACCGGGCGCCCAACCACATGGGCGCCCACCTCGCCGCCCTCCACTACCTGTGCGAGAAGTGGCACGGCTCCCGCGAGGAGGCCGACCACTTCGCGACGACCGCTGCGGCCCGCGCGCCGCAGGGCTCGCTGCTCGCGGCCCTGCCGCTGTTCGCGGTGTACGAGCACCTGCCCGAGCTCAACCTGGTCAGCGGCTTCTACCAGAGCGCGGTGGTCACCAAGGCGGTGGAAGGCGCCCTGTACGCGGTCCACTCGGCCCGCCCCGACGACCCGATGCTCGCGCACGTGCGCCATCTGCTCGTGATGTTCCTGGTCCGCTCCGAGCGCTGGGCCGAGGCGATGAACCAGCTGGTCCACGTGGACGGCCACGTGGGCGCGCTGCCGTGGACGCACAGCAGCGACCCGGCGGCCGAGTACGCGGTCTACCGCGCTCTCGCGGTGGCGGGCTACGAGGCGAACGGCGGCAGCCCGGCGACGCTTCCGCACTGACCCGGCGTGCCGCCCGCACGGGGCGGCCGTCCGGAATTCCCGGGGGCGCCGGGACGTTGTCCCGGTGCCGTCACAGTGAAGGAGAACCGCCATGCTCTTCGGCCGTACGCCCGTGCTGCCCACCCCGGAGGAGGCCCTCAAGGGCCGCCCCGAGCCGTCCTTCACCGTGCCCGACCGCCACACGGTCCTCGGCAACCCGCTGCTGGGCCCCTACCCCGAGGGCCTGGAGGTCGCCGACTTCGCCCTGGGCTGTTTCTGGGGCGCTGAGCGGAAGTTCTGGCAGACGAAGGGCGTGTGGACGACCCTCGTCGGCTATCAGGGCGGCCACACCCCCAACCCGACGTACGAAGAGGCCTGCTCGGGCCTGACCGGCCACACGGAGGCGGTCCGCGTCGTCTTCGACCCCGCGGTCGTGTCGTACGAGCAACTGCTGAAGCTGTTCTGGGAGTCCCACGACCCGACCCAGGGCTTCCGCCAGGGCAACGACGTGGGCACGCAGTACCGCTCGGCGATCTACACCCACTCCCCGGCCCAGGAGTTGGCGGCCAAGGCGTCGCGCGAGTCCTACCAGAAGGTCCTGACGGGCTCGGGCTACGGCACGATCACCACGGAACTGCTCCCGGCGGAGGGCCGCCCGTTCTATCCGGCCGAGGCGTACCACCAGCAGTACCTCGACAAGAACCCGGGCGGCTACTGCGGCATCGGCGGGACGGGCGTCTCCTGCCCGATCGGTGTCGCCAAGGCCGAAGGCTGACGTCGCCGGGTCGCCCTGGCAACCCCGTCCCATAACCTCGTTCCTGAGACGTCGGATGCCGTCTGCATCGACCTTGAGGGAGGCGATGGTGCGCGGAAGGGGCACATGGCTGCTCGCGGGCGCCATGACCGTCGCGTGCATGGTGCTCATCGGCCCCAGCGCACCGAGCGATGCCTTCCTGGCCGGGCCGCTGCCCGTGGGAGCCGTCAGGGATGTCGTGCCGAACCGGGTCATGACGTGGAACATCTGCAACCCCTGCGAGGGGAGCAATGCCGGCCGGGCAGCGGAGATCGCCACGTACGCGCCCCAGGTCATCGGTCTGCAGGAAGCGTGCGTGCGTGACGTCGAGAGCATCCGGGACCGTCTGGAGAGCCGCTACGGGCTGGTCTACCGGGTCGAGTACGGGACGGTTCTCCGCAACCGGGGCCGCTGCGGGGGATGGCCGTGGAGTCCGGGGGCGTACGGCCAGGCGATCCTCTCGGCGGCCCCGATGACGGACCGCGTGAACGTGGAATACCCCGACGGCGGATCCGAGGACCGTGGGTACATGGCAGTGACCACCACGGTGGGCGACCGACCCGTCAGAGTCTTCAACACGCACCTCGCCCAACGGCGTCAGGAAGCGGTCCGAGCCGACCAGGTCGGCGTGCTCGCCGCAGAGGTCGCCCGGCACGACCGGGCGATCGTTCTCGGCGACTTCAACGCCGTGCCGAACGCCCCCGAACTCACCGGGATGTGGGCACTGGCCGCGGATGCGGACCCCCATTGCCGTCCCTCGCCCACGGGCACCTGCGAGCCCACCACTGACTGGCACAGCAAGTTCGACTACGTCTTCCTGCGAGACCTCGTCCCGCTCGGGCACGGTGTGCATCCCACCTCGTACTCGGACCACCACCTGCTGCACACCGACGTGGACACATCGCGGGGCAGCTGACAGGGCACGACCGGGAGCCGGCACCGGAGATCGTCCCGCGGTCACTCAGCCGGGGCGCACGGCTTGCCGCCCATGTCCTCGGTGAACAGCCCGGGTTGGGCTCGACGCGGCCCGGGCCCGGGGGCCCGGGCCGTTAGGGTTCCGCCGTGGGGATCAGTGAGCGAGTCGTCACGGGGCCGGCCGCCGGAGCGCGGGGGGCGGCGGCGTGGTGGCGTGTCCCGCTGGTCGTGACGGGCGCCGTCGTGCCGCTGTACGCGCTGTGGGCCCTCGTGCTCGCGACCGGCGGTGGCGACCTGGCGGCGCAGTTCGCCTGGGCCGGGTTCTTCGAGCGGCACCCGGGCTCCGCGTACAACCTGTCCTGGTACGGCGGCACGCACACCGCGAACTACAGCCTGCTGACGCCGCCGTTGATGGCGCTCCTCGGTGTGCGCACGGTGTCGGTCGCCGCCGGGCTGGCGGCGACGTGGCTGCTTGCGCTGCTGTTGGTGCGGCGCGGCGTGCGGCATCCGCCGTGGCCGGCGCTCGCGGGAGCGCTCGCGCTGTGGTGCAACATCGCGTCGGGCCGTACGACGTTCGCCGTGGGGGTCACGATCGGTCTCGCGGCCGTGCTGTACGTGCGCCGCGCGGCACTCGCCGCGGTGTGCGCGGCGCTGGCGACCGCGGCGAGCCCGGTGGCCGGGCTGTTCCTCGTGGTCGTGGGGGTGGCGTACGGGCTGGACCGGCGGTGGCGCAGCGCGGCGGTGCTCGTGCTGCCGCCGGTGGCGGTGGTGGGCGCGGTGACGCTGCTGTTCCCGTTCGAGGGCGAACAGCCCATGGCCGCGGGCAAGGTGTGGCTGCCGGTGGTGCTGTCCGCGGTGACGGCCGTCGCGGCGCCGCGCGAGTGGCGGGTGGTGCGGTACGGCGCCGGGATCTACGGCGTGGGGGTCGTGCTCACGTATCTGATCGCCTCACCGATCGGTACGAACGTGGAGCGGCTGCTGGGCCTCGCCGGTCCGCCCGTGCTGATGGCGGCGGTGCTCGCGGGCGGTGTGGCGCGGATCCTGCGCACGCTGCTCGCCGCCGCGCTGGTGTTCGACGCGTACTGGCTGGCGGACAAGACGGAGGACGACCTCGTCGTCTCCAACGACGTGCCGGCGTGGGCGGCGCACACCGACGGTGTCGTCGCCGAGCTGGAGCGGCTGGGCGCCGACCGCACCCGGGTCGAGGTGGTGCCCGCCCGCAACCACCGCGAGGCGACCGCGCTCGCGCCGCACGTGAACATGGCGCGCGGCTGGAACCGTCAGCTGGACGTGGAGCGCGGGCGGCTGTTCTACGACGGGTCGCTGTCCCCCGCGACGTACCGCGCCTGGCTGGACCGATGGGCGGTGGGCCTGGTGGTCCTGCACCACGGCAAGCCCGACGGACCCGCGGAGGCCGAGGCGGCGATCGTGCGCGGCGAACCGGCGTGGCTGGAGCGGGTGTGGCGGGACGCCCACTGGACGGTCTACCGCGTGCGGGACGCGGTGCCGCTGGCCGCTGCCCCGGCGAGCGTGGTGGGCGGCGACGACGCGCAGCTGGTGGTCAGGATGCCGCGCGCGGGGACGGTGACGGTGCGGGTGGCGTACTCGCCGTGGCTGCGGGCGAAGGGGGCGTGTGTCCGGCCGGACGGCGCGTGGACGCGTCTGACCGTGCCGCACGCCGGTGACTACCGGCTGGACTCGGCGTACCGGCTGGACCGTTCGGCGGACGGCTCGTGCGACTGAGTCCGGTGCGGCTGAGCCCGGTGGGGCGGGGACTGTCAGTGGCGTGTGTCACGCTCGTGGAATGATCGACCACATCGCGGTCCAGGTGGCGGACCCCGCGGCGAGTGCCGCGTTCTACGACCGGGTCCTCGCACCGCTCGGCGGGAAGCGGCTGTTCGAGCGTGGCGAGGGCAGGGTGATCGGGTACGGGACCTCGTTCCCGACGTTCTGGATCGGCCCGGTGACGACGGGCGGGCAGGCGCGCGAGGGACACCTCGCGTTCTCCGCGCCCGACCGCGCCGCCGTGCGGGCCTTCTTCGCGGCGGCGGTGGACGCGGGCGCCGAGGTGCTGCACGAGCCGCGGGTGTGGCCCGAGTACCACCCGGCGTACTACGGGGCGTTCGTCCGCGACCCGGACGGCAACAACGTGGAGGCGGTCTGCCACGTGCCGGAGCAGCCCTAGCGGGTGCGGGCTCGTCCTGCGGTCGCCGTGACAGGCCGGGCCGGGCCGTTGGGCGCGTGGCCGGGCCGGGCCCGCCGGAGGCTGCGCGTCACGCCGCGGACTGCGCGGCGCGCAGCCGAGCCGCGGTCGCCGCGGCGTCGTAGCCGGGGGCGACCCCGTCGACGAGGACGACGTCGCCCGCCATGTGGCGGGTGCGCAGCGGTATCAGCTCCTGGTAGGCGGCTGACGCGTACCAGGCGCGCGCCTCGTCGATGCCGGGGAAACCGACGACGACGAGCCCGCCCGGCCAGCTGCCCTCGAGGACCTCGACGGTGGCGCCGTGGACGAGGAAGCGGCCGCCGAAGGGGGCGAGGGTCGACTGGATGCGCTCCATGTCGGCGAACACCTCCCCGTCGAGGCGGGCGGCGGGGTACAGGTGGCCGACGGCGTACGCGGTCATGGTGTCCTCCCGGGATCGGGGCCGTTGCGGTGCCTCGATCCTGCCGGGAACGGCGGCGCCCGGCGATTACCGTGAGGTAACCGCCGGGCAGCCGCGCGCGTGCCTCAGATCGTCGCCGCGTCGATCACGAAGCGGTAGCGGACGTCGCTCGCGAGCACCCGCTCGTACGCCTCGTTGATCTGGTCGGCCCGGATCAGCTCGATCTCGGCCCCGAAGCCGTGCTCGGCGCAGAAGTCGAGCATCTCCTGCGTCTCGCGGATGCCGCCGATCATGGAGCCCGCGAGCGTCTTGCGGCCGCCGATCACGGAGAACAGGTTGAGGGAGACCGGCTCCTCGGGCGCACCGACGTTGACGAGGGCGCCGTCGGTCTTCAGCAGGCCCAGGTACTTGTCGAACGGCAGCGGCGCGGACACGGTCGACACGATCAGGTCGAAGGTGCCGGCCAGCGCCTCGAACGTCGCCTCGTCGCTGGTGGCGTAGTAGTGGTCGGCGCCCAGCGCGAGGCCGTCGTCCTTCTTGCGCAGCGTCTGGGACAGCACGGTCACCTCGGCGCCGAGCGCGTGCGCGATCTTGACGCCCATGTGGCCCAGGCCGCCGAGGCCGACGACGGCGACCTTCTTGCCGGGGCCGGCGTTCCAGTGGCGCAGTGGCGAGTACAGCGTGATCCCGGCGCAGAGCAGCGGCGCGGCCTGGTCGAGGGACAGGCCCTCGGGAATGCGGACGGTGTAGTTCTCGTCGACGACGATGTGCGTGGAGTAGCCGCCGTAGGTGGGCTCCCCGTTCTTGTCGAGCGCGTTGTACGTGGCGGTCCCGCCCCCGGTGCAGTACTGCTCCAGACCCTGCCGGCAGTACTCGCACTCGCGGCAGGAGTCGACGAAGCAGCCGACGCCGACGCGGTCGCCCACCGCGAACCTCGTGACGCCGGGCCCGACCTCGGTGACCACGCCGGCGATCTCGTGGCCCGGGACCATCGGGTAGATGCCCTTGCCCCAGCCGTCACGGGCCTGGTGGATGTCGGAGTGGCAGATGCCCGCGTACTTGATGTCGATCAGGACGTCGTGCTCACCGACGGCGCGGCGGGGGACGGTCGTGCGCTCCAGCGGCGCGCCCGCTGCGGGAGCGGCGTATGCAGGGACAGAGGAAACGTTCGTGGTCATGGCCCCAAGCCTGTCCGGTCCCGAGGCGGCCACCCAGCCCCCTGTTGTGCCTACGTCCGCTGTGCCTACCACTGGCAGGGTCAGGACGATCGGACCGCACCGTCGCGCGAGCCGGAATACTTGCCGTATGGACCAGCGTGCCGAACTCAGCGAATTCCTCCGGTCCCGGCGGGCCAGGCTGAAGCCGGGGGACGTCGGGCTGCCCGATTTCGGACGTCACCGGCGGGTGCCGGGACTGCGCCGCGAGGAGCTGGCGCAGCTGGCCGGGGTGTCCGTCGCGTACTACACGCGTCTGGAGCAGGGCAACGGGCAGAACGTGTCCACGGAGGTGCTGGGCTCCATCGCTCGTGCGCTGCGCCTGACGGAGACGGAGCACGCGCATCTGACCCACCTGGCGAAGCCGAAGGCCAAGAAGAAGCGGGCGGCCGCGGCCCGGCCGCAGAAGCTGCGGCCCCAGCTCCAGCAGCTGATCGACGCGATGGAGACGGTGCCCGCGCTGTTCCTCGGGCGGCGGCTGGACATCCTGGGGTGGAACCGGATGGCCCGCGCGCTGCTCGGCGACTTCGCGGCCATGGCGCCGGAGGAGCGCAACATGGCCCGGTTGGTCTTCCTCGACCCGAACGCCCGCTCGCTGTACGCCGAGTGGGAGTGCAAGGCGGTCGAGGTGGTGAGCGTGCTGCGGCTGTGCGCGGGCTGCTATCCGGACGATCCGCAGCTGTCGGCGCTGGTGGGCGAACTATCCGTCAAGAGCGAGGAGTTCCGTTCACTGTGGGCGGCGCACACGGTGCAGGACAAGGGCCACGGCATCAAGCGCCTGCACCATCCGCTGGTGGGCGAGCTGACGGTGGCGTACGAGACGCTGAGGTTCCCCGACGACCACGACCTCTCCCTGCTCACGTACCACGCCGAGCCGGGCAGCCGCTCGGAGGAGTCGCTGCGGCTGCTGTCCGGCTGGGGCGTGGACGAGGTGGTGGACGCGGACGCGCGCTGAGCGGGGTCACTCCCGGAGCGTGGCCTGGAAGTAGCCGGCCGTCCGCTCGCGCCGGTAGCCGAGGCGTTCGTTGACGGCCAGCATCGGGCCGTTGTCGTCGGCGACGGTGGTGCCGATCTCCCGCACGCCGGGGCACGCCGCGGCGACGGCGCCCATCATGTGGTGCTTCACGGCTGTCCCGAGGCCGCGCCCGCGGTGGGCGGGGACGACGACGGTGTCGTACTGGAGCGCTCTGGTGGCCGAGGGATCGCGCAGGACGAGCTCGGTGTAGGCGGCGACGGTCTCCGCTCCGTGCGCCCCATGGAGGACCGCCGAGGACAGGATGACGCCGCCGCGGTCCTCCACCACCTGGGCAGCGGCGCGCACGCGTGCCGCGTTCCAGGCGCGCGGGGCCTGGTCCATGTCGCCGGTGGGCGCGTCCCGCATGGAGTCGTGGGCCTCGGCGAAGGCGTCGGCCAGCCGGTCGGGCACCACACCGGTCCAGTGCGCGTAGGCGTATCCGTCGGGCAGGACGGGCTGCGCGGGGCGGGCGGCGAGGGCGTCGGGGACGTTCTGTACGTACCAGCCGAGCGGGAGCACGTTCTCGAAGCCGAGGCCGCGGGCGAACGTCTCGCCCCGGCCGCCGTGTTCGACGACGGTGGACACGGAGGCCCGCCCGTCCCCGGCGAGTTCCGCGCGGGCGGCCTGCCACAGCGCGGCGCCGGTGCCCCGGTTCCTGGCGCGCGGGTGCACGGCGAGGAGGTCGAGGAAGGCGGTGTGCCGGTTGACGTCCTCGTCGAAGAGCACGAGCGTGGCCACGCCGTCGTACGAGCCGTCGGCGGCGACGGCGGCGAGGTGGACGGCACGGGTGCCGGGCCCGGTGTGGCGTAGCTTGCCCGCGCTCTCGGCCCGGCCGGGCGGGGGCACGGTGGCGGGCAGGTCGTGCGCGTGAGCGGCACGGACGACCTCGTGCCAGGCGTCGACGGCGCGGTCGGCGGGGGCGGCGGGCAGGCGTAGGACGGTCATCCGGTGGACGCTACGGGTCGCTGCGGGCGGCCGCAGGCGAATTTCCGCCGCCGGTCCGGGGACGGCTTCGGGGCCCGGACGCGGCCCTGGGCGGACGCCCCGGGCTCGTGGCCCCGGGCGGATTCGGGGGCCCGGACGTGGCCTCGGGCGGACTCGGGCCCGGGCGCGGCCCCGGAGCGGATTCGGGGGCCCGGACGTGGCCTCGGGCGGATTCGGGGCCCGGGCGCGGCCCCGGGCCCGGACGCAGCTCAGGCGGACTCCGGGCCCGGAACCGGCCCCGGGCGGGCTCGGACGGGAGCCGCACGCGGAAGCGGCGGCCCCGACTCCGGGTGCCGCCGCTTCGTGGTCGTGCGTGGTCGTGTACGGGGTGCGGATCAGACGGCGGAGCCGGCCTTCCACTGCGCCCAGTCCATGTTCCAGCCGTTCAGGCCGTTGTCCGGCTTGATGGTGGTGTCCTTGGAGTTCTTCACGATCACGACGTCGCCGATGAGCGAGTTGTTGTAGAACCAGGCAGCCGGCTGCTTGGGGTCGTTCGCGCCCTTGACGTCGTTGAGGCCGACACAGCCGTGGCTGGTGTTGGCGTTGCCGAAGACGGAGTCGGCGCCCCAGTAGTTGCCGTGGATGAACGTGCCCGACGTGGACAGCCGCATGGCGTGCGGGACGTCCTTGATGTCGTACTCGCCCTTGCCGTCGTCGTCGGTGAAGCCGACGGTGGCACCGTTCATCCGGGTCTCCTTGAACTTCTCGGAGATCACCATCTGACCGTTGTACGTGGGGTTCTCCGGAGAGCCGGCGGAGATCGGGATGGTCTTGACCGTCTTGCCGTCCTGCGTGACCGTCATGGTCTTGGTGCTCGCGTCGACGGTGGAGACCTGGTTGCGGCCGATCGTGAAGGAGACCGTCTTCTGCTGGACGCCGAAGACGCCTTCGGAGCCCTCGACGCCGTCCAGCGCGAGCTTCATGGTGACGGTCGAGCCCTCGGCCCAGTACTGCTCGGGGCGGAAGTCCAGACGCTGGCTGTTGAACCAGTGCCCGACGACCTCCTGGCCGCTGCTGGACGTGACGGTGATGCCGGACTGGACGGCCTTGCGGTCGGTGATCGGCTTGTTGAAGTTGATCGAGACCGGCATGCCGACGCCGACGGTGGAGCCGTCCTCGGGCGTGAAGTTCCCGATGAAGCTGTTCGCCGGCGAGACGGTGGTGAAGGACGCGTTCTCGTGGGCCTCCAGGCCCGCGTCGTCCTTGGCCGTCGCGGCGATCTTGTACGTGGTGGAGCGCTGCAGCTGGCCGTCCGGCTTCCAGCTCTTGCCGTCGGCGGAGAGGGTGCCCGCGACGGCCGTGCCGTCCGCCGTGGTCATGGTGACCTCGGTCAGAGTGCCGTCGGTGACGGTGACCTTGGCGGCGTTGTTGATGCTGGCGTTGGTCGAGCCGTTCTTCGGCGAGATCGCTATTCGGGCCTTGGAGACCTCCTTGGCCGCCGCCTCGTCGACCTGGGCCTGTGACGCCTTCGAGCTCTCGGCGCTGCCGGCTTCCTTGTCCCCGCCCCCGTCATTGCATGCGGAAAGCACCAGCACGCCGCCGAGCACCGCGGATGCGGCCATCAGACCCCTGCGCCGCTTGCTGTCCGTCATCACACGCTTCTCCATCGTTGCCGATTCCCCTGACCCTCTTCCATGGAAACCCCCATCTCGGGGCATCCGGTTCCCCATCCGCAAGGATGTGGGAAACACCACTGCCTGGCGGCGTGACCCCCGGCACCCACCTCACCGATGTGATCGACGCTGCTCCCGTCCCGACGGTTGCACGGGTCCCACAGATTCGGTGCGGAAAATTTCCGGGCCCCGGTGCGCCTGCCCGGCGGACCGGGACCCGATGCGTGCCGTCTCGCGGAGGGCCGGCCGCCACGCGTGCCACGGCGGGCGTCCGTTCCCCCCTCCCATCATCCCTCTCGCCGGCCCCGCCCCGGCACACGCCTCCCGTCCCGGCCCGGCGCGCTACGGCCTCCGCTCGTCCACGTCCGCGTCGTCGTACTCGTCGTCCTCGTCGTCCTCGTCGTCCTCGTCGTCCTCGTCACGGAGGCCGTCGAGGTCGTCGTCGAGGTCCCACTCCTGCGCCTCGGGGTCGTAGTCGACCTGCTCGCTGCTCCAGGACGCCTGCGCCAGCTCCACCCCGGGCACCTCGGCGACCAGGTCGAAGGGGTCGACGAGGTACGCGAGGGCCTCCGCCTCGTCCTCGCGCACGGCGGACTGCGCGCGGGTCCGCTCCTCGTCCGGCATGAACTCGTCGGCGTCGATGCGCTCCAGTGCCGCGCCGGTCAGGGCCTCGGAGTCCTCGATCTCCAGCACCAGTTCCACACGCAGCCGCACAAACCGTGATGTCTCAGAAGTCGTCATGGAGCGGAGCGTAGGGTGCCCGGCCGCCCGGGTTTCCCGCGACCCGCTGCTTTCACTAGCATCAGGTCACCCGGCCAATTCCAGGATGCCTCAAGGGGGATCGAGTCCGTGTCCGTCGCACGTCGACCGCTGCTGACCGCCACTGCCGCAGGGACTCTGCTGTGTGCGCTGTGGTTCGTCCCCTCGGCGAACGCCACTGCCGAGAGAGCGGGCGCGCAGCAGGCCGCCACCGGCTCGGCCGCCGACGCGCGGACGTCCGGCGGACAGGAGCTGCGGCTCGCGGAGACCGGCAGCGTGGACACCACCCCGTATGTGATCGGCGGGACGGCCTTCCTCGTGGTCGGCGCCGGTTTCGTGGCGTACTCCGTGCGCCGGAGCGGCGAGTACGCCGTCTGACGCCCACCCGACGCGCCGGAAGGGCCGCTCCGCCGTCGCCGGCGGGGCGGCCCTTCCACTCGGGCGTCAGGCCAGCGGGCCGGTCACCGGCTCCACGGCCGCGACGAGCCTCCCCTCCCGTACGAACGCCTCCGCTGCGTCCAGGTCGGGGGCGAGGAAGCGGTCGGGGCCCGGTCCCTCGACACCGGCCGCGCGCAGGGCGGCGATGGCGGCCTGCGAAGCGGGGGCGGGGGTCAGGTGGCGGCGCAGCTCGATGGCGCGGGTCGCCGCGTACAGCTCGACGGCGATGACGCGCGCCAGGTTGCCGACGGCGGTGCGCAGCTTGCGGGCGGCGGACCAGCCCATGGAGACGTGGTCCTCCTGCATGGCGGAGGACGGGATGGAGTCGGCGGACGCCGGGACGGCGAGCCGCTTCATCTCGCTGACCAGGGCGGCCTGCGTGTACTGGGCGATCATCAGGCCCGAGTCGACGCCGGCGTCGTCGGCGAGGAACGGCGGCAGGCCGTGCGAGCGGTTCTTGTCCAGGAGCCGGTCGGTGCGGCGCTCGGAGATCGAGCCGAGGTCGGCGGCGGCGACGGCGAGGAAGTCCAGGACGTAGGCGACGGGCGCACCGTGGAAGTTGCCGTTGGACTCCACCCTGCCGTCGCGGAGCACGATCGGGTTGTCGACGGCGGAGGCGAGCTCGCGCTCGGCGACCAGGCGGGCGTGCGCCATGGTGTCGCGGCCGGCGCCGGCGACCTGCGGGGCGCAGCGCACCGAGTACGCGTCCTGGACTCGGGGCGCTTCCTCCTCCTGGAAGTGGCCGGTGAGGCCCGAGCCCTTGAGGACGGCGAGCATGTTGGCCGCGGCGGCGCCCTGGCCGGGGTGCGGGCGGACGGTGTGCAGCTCGGGCGCGAGGACCTTCTCCGTGCCGAGCAGCGCCTCCAGGGTCAGCGCGGCGGTGATGTCGGCGGACTTGTAGAGGCGGTCGAGGTCGGCGAGGGCCATGATCAGCATGCCGAGCATGCCGTCGGTGCCGTTGAGGAGGGCGAGGCCCTCCTTCTCGCGCAGCTCGACGGGCTCGATGCCGTGCTCGGCGAGCAGCTCGCCCGCGGGCCGCACGGTGCCGTCGGGGCCCTCCGCGTCGCCTTCGCCCATGAGAGCGAGCGCGCAGTGGGACAGCGGAGCGAGGTCACCGGAGCAGCCGAGCGAGCCGTACTCGTGGACGACGGGCGTGATGCCCGCGTTGAGCACGTCGGCCATGGTCTGCGCGACCTCGGGGCGTACGCCGGTGTACCCGGAGCACACGGTCTTGAGCCGCAGGAACATCAACGCGCGCACGACCTCGCGCTCGACGCGCGGGCCCATGCCGGCGGCGTGCGAGCGGACGATGTTGCGCTGGAGCTGGGCACGGAGCTCGGGGCTGATGTGCCGGGTGGCGAGGGCGCCGAATCCGGTGGAGACCCCGTAGACGGGCTCGGGCTTGGCGGCCAGGGCGTCCACGATGGAACGGGCCTCGGCGAGGGCGGTGCGGGCTTCGGCGGAGAGCTCGACGCGGGCGCCGTCGCGGGCCACGGCGATGACGTCTTCGGCGGTGGTACCGGACGTCCCCACCACGACAGTGTGCATATCCATATTCAGCAGCGTACGGACTGAATCCCAACCTGTCACCAGTCGGCTCGGGACCCGCCCCTCACCGCCTCACGGCTCGCTCCACGGCTCCTGCGCGTCGGCGTCCTCCTCCGGGCGTGCGTCGCGGAAGCGGCGGCGGTCCTGCGCGGAGCGCGGCGGGCTGTCGGCGAGCCGCATGACGGCGTCGTCGCGGCCGGCGACCACGGGCCGGGGCGACCGGGCCGCTTTCGCCCGGTACTGGGCGGCGTCCGCCAGCCGGAACAGCCGCCGGCCCGAGTGGACCTGTCCGATCGGGTCGCCGGTGGACGCGACCCCGCACGCGACCCCCGCCCCGAGCTCCAACTCGCCGGCCCTCACGCACAGTTCGTCCGCCGCCTTGATCACCTCGTCGGCCGAGGGGCCCACGCTGACCAGACAGAACTCGTCACCGCCCAGGCGCGCCGCGAGGGCGCCCGGCAGCATCGCGCCGCACCGTGAGAGCACCGAGCCGAAGCGCTCCAGCAGACGGTCGCCGACCGCGTGCCCGAGTGTGTCGTTGACCTGCTTGAGACCGTTGAGGTCGCACACCACGAGGCTCACCACCGACTCGTCCCTGCGGTGCTGCTCCAGCGCCTCGTCGAGGCGGGTGTCCACGGCCCGGCGGTTGGCGAGGCCGGTCAGCGGGTCCGTGTACGCGAGCCTGCGCACCTCCTCCAGCCGCTCGGTCTGCGCGATGCCCGCGGCCACGACCGAGGCGAGCACGGTGGCGAAGTCGGCGTCCTCCCGGTCGAAGACGGGGGCGCCGAGCGGCCGCGCCACGTACAACTCGCCCCAGGCCCGGCCGTGCAGCACGATCGGGGCCACGACGCAGCAGCCGCGCCTGCGCCTGCGCAGCGCGGCGACCCTCTGGTGGCAGTAGCCGTGCCCGTCGGTGGCCGGCCCGTCCGCCGTCTCGACCCAGGCGTCCGGCTCGCCGCCACCGGCCCACTGCTCGTGCAGGAACTCGGTGATCTCGGGAAAACGGTTCACCGGGTACGTCTCCGACTCGGGGAACTCCTCCTCCCCCTCCGCCCGTTGCCCGGCGTTGACCAGCACCTTGAGCCGGCCCCGCTCGCGCTCCCACACCGAGAGCGCGGCGAAGGCGCCGTCCAGCGCGACGCAGCCGCCCAGGGCCGCCGCCCGCCAGGACTCGCGCGGCGTGTGGGCGGCCGCCATCGCCTGCGCCAGTGCCACCACGGCCCGCAATCGCCGATCCTCAGCCATCTCCCCAGCTTAGGGAGGTTTCGGCCGATTTGATCCCTTGACGCGGGTCACTCGCCGGGCCAGGCGGGCTTCCGCTTCTCGTTGAACGCGGCGACCCCCTCGGCGCGGTCGCCGGAGAAGGCCGTCGCCCGCCAGGCCGCGTCCTCGACCTCGAGCCCTGCGCGCAGGTCGAGTCCCTGCCCGAGCCGCATGGCCTTCTTGGCGTTGCGCAGGCCCACGGGTGAGTTGACGGCGATCCGGGCGGCGAGCGCGAGGGCCTCCGTGCGGGCGTCCGCCGCGAGCATGTCGACGAGCCCCAACTCCCGCGCCTCGGCCGCCTCCACGCGCCGTGCGGTGAACACCAGCTCGGCGGCCCGCGCCGCCCCGACCCGGCGGGGCAGCAGCTGGGTCCCGCCGCCGCCGGGGATCACGCCGACGGAGACCTCGGGCAGGCCGACCACGGCGGTGTCGTCGGCGACGATCACGTCGCAGGAGAGCGCGAGCTCGAACCCGCCGCCGAGGGCGAAGCCGTGCACGGCGGCGACGGTGGGCATGGGCAGCTCCAGCACGCCGGTGTACGCCCCGCGGGCGGTGGGGCGCTGGCGCACGAGGTCGGCGTCGGAGAAGGAGTTGCGCTCCTTGAGGTCGGCGCCGACGCAGAAGGCGCGGTCGTTGCTGGAGGTCAGCACGGTGACGCGCACCTCCCGGTCGCCGGCGAGCGCGTCGCAGGCGGCGCCGATGGAACGGGCCATGTCGGTGGACACGGCGTTCATGGCCTTGGGCCGGTCGAGCACGAGCTCGGCGACGTGCCCCTGCTCGTGCCTGCGGACGACGACGAACTCCCCGAAGCGCTGCTCGGACTCCGACATGACAGCCACCCTCCCGGTTAACGCTGGTTCACTCCGCGCAGCCTAGCGCCCTACGGGTCCGGGCCCGGCACCGAGCGGGTTCTTCACCGCGCCCGGAGAGGCCCCGGGCCACGTCCGACGCCACGGCGCCCGCGCCCGCCAGGCCCGGAGGGCAGCCGGCACCACGGGCGGGTGCCCGACCGGACTCCCGCAGCTGCGGCCGCGGGGGGCGCGTCGTCCGCGCCGCGAGGCGGGTGCCCGACCGGAACCCGCAGACACCCCCGCGAGGAGGCGACCGAACCCAGGCGCGGGCGCATCTGAGTCACGTGGCCCACGCCGCGAAGCCTGCCCAGCAACAAGGGGCCGCCGAGCCCGGCGAGCTGCCCGCGCGGCGAAGCAGGCGCTCGGCTCGAACGCTGGGAACACCGCCGTAAGGCGGTCGCACACGTCCACAGCCGCGCTGGCCGCGCGCCTAGCGTGTTCAACCGAGCTCAGCCCGCCGCACATGGGAGCAGGCCGTACCGGGAAACAGCTGCTTGGCCGGAGTCGCCCAGACACCGAGGAGCCGGGCGCAGTAAGAGCGGGGCCGGGGGGCAGCCCGCGCCGCGAGGCGGGCGCTCAACCGAAAACACCCCGCGAGGGGGTGACCGAACCCAGGCGCCGCACAGGCGCATCTGGAGTCACGCGGCCCACGCCGCGAAGCCTGCCCGGCAAAAACGGGGCCTCTGAGCCCGGCGAGCCGCCCGCGCCCCGAGGCGGGTGCACGACCGGAACCCTGCAGACACCCCCGCGAGGAGGCGACCGAACCCAGGTGCCACACGGGCGCACCCTGGAACCACGCGGCCCAAGCCGCGAAGCCTGCCCGGCAACAAGGGGCCGCCGAGCCCGGCGAGCCGCCCGCGCCGCGGAGCAGGCGCTCGAGCCGAACCCCGGAAGAACACCGCCGTAAGGCGGTCGCACCGAACGCGGCCCATGCGCCGCGAAGCGGGCGCAGCAGGAGCCCGGGCCGTCGGGCTCGGAGAGCAGGCGCTGCAGAAGCGGGTGCGTCGAGCAAGCGCACGGCCCGCGTGCGCAGCCGAAGCGCCGGACGCCGGGGCGTCGGCGGGCCTCGTCAGAGTTTCGGGGAGGGGCGGGGTGGGGGCGACCCTCACGCGGTGGGGCGCCGCGAGAGCAGCCACGGCTCCACCACGCCCAGGCCACGCACCGGGCGCTGCCACATCGGCTGGAGGCCGTAGCGGTAGGGCAGCGGCTCGTCGCTCTCCTTCTCCGCCGCGGCCGCCTCCGCCTCCGACCTCGGCGCGTCACCCGTCCTGATCAGCTCCTCCGCGAACGCGCCGTCCACCAGTACCGCGTCCTTCGGCGCTATCGACGTCAGCCGGCTCGCCAGGTTCACCGTCGTACCGAACACGTCGCCCATCCGCGTCGTGACCGTCCCGAACGCGATGCCCACCCGCAGTGCCGGCATCGTCTCGTCCTGGGTCATCGCGTCGATCAGCCGAAGCGCGATCTCCGCCGCCGTGCGGGCCTCGTCCGCCGCGTACAGGACCTCGTCGCCGAGGGTCTTGATGAGGCGGCCGCCGTGGGCCGCGACCAGGTCCGCGCAGGTCGTCTCGAAGGACTCGACGAGCTCGCCCAGTTCCTCCTCCTCCAGCCGGCGCGTCAGCCGGGTGAAGCCGACGAGGTCCGCGAAGCCGACGGCGAGACGGCGGTCGACCATCTCCTCGTCGTCGGCGGCCTGCACGACCCGGCCGGTCGCCGCGGCGAGCTGGCGCCGCCAGACGTAGACGAGGAACTCCTCCAGCTCGGGCAGGAGCAGCTCGACGAGCGGATACGTGACCTCCGTGCGGGTCATGCCGGGCTCGGGCGGCTCCGTCAGCCCCTCCAGGAAGGAGTCGATCTGCCATTCGGCCAGTCGGGCGGTGGTCTGCCCGGTGGACCGGGCCACCTGCACGGCCATCGGCTCGCTCAGCAGGCCGGCCTCGACCAGACCGGCGAGCCGCCGCAGCGCGAGCACGTCGGCCTCGGTGAGCGCCTTGGCCTGGCCGATGTCGGCGAAGCCCATCGCCCGCCAGAAGCGGGAGGCCAGCTCCATGGAGACGCCCGCGGTCCGGGCGGCCTGGAAGGCGGTGTAGCGCCGCTCGGCGCCGAGGATGAGCTGTTCCAGGCGGATCGCCAGCGGGTCGTCGGTCGGCTCCGCCGTGTGGTCGACCTCGTGGTGCGGTGTCGGATGCACCGACCCGGAGCCGGAGCCCGCACCGGAGCCGGGGCCCCGATCGCCCGCGCCGGAAGTGGTGTCGTCGACGGTCACCACCCGCCTCCTGCCCGTTCCCTGCGCACTGCCCTGCCGATCTGTCGCTCGATCGCCTCAACGATACGGCAGGTGTGCCCCAGCTCACGTCCCGACGACGGACCCGATTCGCGGCCGCCCCGCGGGGCGGCCGCCGAGCCCGCGCGGGGCACGGCGGGGCCGCTTCAGTCCGCCGGCCGCAGATGCACGATGTCGCCCGCGCTCACCGCGATCCGCTCGCCGTCCCCGGCCGCCACCAGCACCACCCGGCCCTGCCCGTCCACGGCCACGGCCTCGCCGGTGACGGAGCGCCCGCCGGGCAGGTCCGCGCGCACCGTGCGGCCGAGGGTCGCGCAGCCCGCCGCGTACGCCTCCTGGACCCCCGACGCGGCCGGGTCGCCGCCGGCCGCGCGCCACTCCCCGTACCAGTGCTCCAGCGAGCGCAGCACCGCCCTCAGCAGGGGGTCGCGGTCGGTCGACACGGCGTTGGCGAGCGCGAGGGAGCCCGCGGTGGGGACGGGCAGTTCGTCGGCGCGCAGGGTCACGTTGATGCCCATGCCGAGGACGACCGCGTCGTCCCCGGCGCGCTCGGCGAGGATGCCCCCGGCCTTGCGCTCCTCGCCGTCGACGGTGACCAGCAGGTCGTTGGGCCATTTGAGGGACATGTCGGTGCCCGCGGACCGGGCGAGGCCGGTCGCGGCGGCGACTCCGGCGAGCAGCGGGAGCCAGCCCCAGCTCTCGGCGGGCACGCTGCCGCCGGGCCGCAGGAGCACGGAGAAGAACAGGCCTGAGCGCGCAGGCGCGCTCCAGGTGCGGTCCAGGCGCCCGCGGCCCGCCGTCTGCTCCTCGGCGACGAGCACCGCGCCCTCCGGCAGGGACGCGGCCCGCGCCGCGAGGTCGGAGTTGGTCGAGCCGGTGGCCGCGACCACGTCGAGCGAGGTCCACAGCGAGCCGGGGACCAGCAGACCCCGGCGCAGCGCGGGGACGTTCAGAGGGGGACGGTCGAGGTCGGACCAGCGGCTTGCGGGCGCGCCGTCAGGCGCATTGTCTGGCGTCATGCAAGCCAGGTTAGGTGTGGTAAACGCCGCACTGCCGAACGGTATCCGCGCCGATACGCTACGAGTCAGTAGCAACGGAACACCTCAATCGACTTCCGTTTACCGTCCCCGTGATCAGCCAGGGAGCCGCATCCCGATGTCCGAGCCGGAACAGATCGACATCCACACCACCGCGGGAAAGATCGCGGATCTCCAGCGCCGTATCGACGAGGCGACGCACGCCGGCTCCGCACGCGCCGTGGAAAAGCAGCATGCGAAGGGCAAGTTGACCGCCCGCGAGCGGATCGATCTGCTGCTGGACGAGGACTCGTTCGTGGAGCTGGACGAGTTCGCGCGCCATCGTTCGACCAACTTCGGCCTGGAGAAGACCCGCCCGTACGGTGACGGCGTCGTCACCGGTTACGGCACGGTCGACGGCCGTCCCGTGGCCGTCTTCTCGCAGGACTTCACCGTCTTCGGCGGCGCCCTCGGCGAGGTCTTCGGCCAGAAGATCATCAAGGTGATGGACTTCGCGCTGAAGACCGGCTGCCCGGTCATCGGCATCAACGACTCGGGCGGCGCGCGCATCCAGGAAGGCGTCAGCGCGCTCGGCATGTACGGCGAGATCTTCCGCCGCAACACCCACGCCTCGGGCGTCATCCCGCAGATCTCGCTGGTCGTGGGCCCGTGCGCGGGCGGCGCCGTCTACTCCCCCGCGATCACCGACTTCACGGTGATGGTGGACCAGACGTCGCACATGTTCATCACCGGCCCCGACGTGATCAAGACCGTCACCGGCGAGGACGTCGGCTTCGAGGAACTCGGCGGCGCGCGCACCCACAACACCACGTCCGGTGTGGCGCACCACATGTCGGGCGACGAGAAGGACGCGATCGAGTACGTCAAGCAGCTGCTGTCGTACCTGCCGTCCAACAACCTCTCCGAGCCCCCGGCGTTCCCGGAGACGTCCGACACGGCGGTCAGCGACGAGGACCGTGAACTGGACACCCTCATCCCGGACTCGGCGAACCAGCCGTACGACATCCGCACCGTGATCGAGCACGTGCTGGACGAGGGCGAGTTCCTGGAGACGCAGGCGCTGTTCGCGCCGAACATCGTCACCGGCTTCGGGCGGGTGGAGGGCTTCCCCGTCGGCATCGTGGCCAACCAGCCGATGCAGTTCGCCGGCTGCCTGGACATCAACGCCTCGGAGAAGGCGGCCCGTTTCGTGCGCACCTGCGACGCTTTCAACGTGCCGGTGCTGACCTTCGTGGACGTGCCGGGCTTCCTGCCGGGCGTGGACCAGGAGTACGGCGGCATCATCCGGCGCGGCGCGAAGCTGATCTACGCGTACGCCGAGGCGACCGTCCCGCTCATCACCGTCATCACGCGCAAGGCGTTCGGCGGCGCGTACGACGTCATGGGCTCCAAGCACCTGGGCGCCGACCTCAACCTGGCGTGGCCCACCTCGCAGATCGCGGTGATGGGCGCGCAGGGCGCGGTGAACATCCTGCACCGCCGCACCATCGCGGCCGTCGAGGGCGAGCAGGAGCAGGAGGCCACCCGGGCCCGGCTGATCCAGGAGTACGAGGACACCCTGCTCAACCCGTACACGGCGGCCGAGCGCGGCTACATCGACGCGGTGATCATGCCGTCGGAGACGCGGGCGCAGATCGTGAAGGGGCTGCGCCAGCTGCGCACCAAGCGGGAGAGCCTGCCGCCGAAGAAGCACGGCAACATCCCCCTCTAGGAGGCCATCGAGATGATCAAGGTCGTACGAGGCAATCCCACCCCGGAGGAGCTCGCCGCCGCACTGGCGGTGGTGCAGGCCCGGGCCGCGGCCACCGCGCAGGCCGCGGCCGGGACGTCGGAGCAGGTGACCGAGGGCTGGTCGGACCCGGCGCGGATCGCGCGCACCCGCAGGCCGCAGCCGGGGCCGCGGTCGTGGGCGCGCAGCTACTGGCCGCTCTGAGGCCCTGAGCGGAAGGGGCCGGGCTCGCGTCGCGGGGGCCCGGTCCCTTCCCCGTTCCGTCCCTGTTCACAGGACCGCCGCCGAAGCCATGGCGTGAGCCGGGGAGGAGGCGCCGGCCACCCCGGACGCGGACCGCGTGCCGCAGGGGCTCCGTCGGTTGAGTACGCGTACTCAGGCGCGAGGCGGCTCCCGGACGCAGGATCGAAGGCATGCTGTGGTCCGACCCGAAGAACGAGCCTCCGAAGGAACTGCGCGACATGCAGGCGATGCTGCGCCGCGCGGGGGTGCTGCTCGCGCTGGCGATGGTGGTGGGCATGTTCGTGGTGGGCCTCCGTTGACATCTCCCCCGGGCGCGGACCCGGCCCGGAGCCGCGCAGACGGGTCGGCGGTGCGGGCCGCCGGCGCTCCCGGCGGAGCGGGAGGACCCCGCGGTGGGGCCCGGCGCGGCGCGCCTACCATGGGCGCATGACCTCCCCCGCCCGCCCGCGTCTCGTGCTCGCGTCCGCCTCCCCCGCGCGGCTCAACCTGCTCAAGCAGGCCGGACTCGATCCGCACGTCATCGTCAGCGGCGTCGACGAGGACGCCCTCACCGCCGCCACCCCCGCCGAGCTCGCGCTCGTGCTCGCCGAGGCCAAGGCCGCCGCCGTCGCGGCGCGGCCCGAGGCGGCCGGCGCGCTGCTCATCGGATGCGACTCCGTGCTGGAGCTGGACGGCCAGGCACTCGGCAAGCCCGCCGACGCCGAGGACGCCCTCGCCCGGTGGAAGGCGATGCGCGGCCGGGCCGGCGTGCTGCGGACCGGGCACTGCCTCATCGACACGGCGACCGGCAGGCAGGCGTCAGCGACCGCCTCCACGACCGTGCGGTTCGGCGAGCCGACGGACGACGAGATCGCCGCCTACGTGGCCAGCGGCGAACCCCTGCACGTCGCGGGCGCGTTCACGCTCGACGGGCTCTCCGCCCCCTTCGTCGAGTCCATCGAGGGCGACCACGGCAACGTCATCGGCCTGTCCCTGCCGCTGCTGCGCAGGCTCCTCGCCGAGCTGGACTTCTCGATCACCGACCTCTGGGTCTGACCGTCACGCGGGCGCGGCCTCGGACGAGACCGCCTCGTGTCCGGGGTCCTCCGTGCCGTACGCGATCAGTGACAGCACCACCAGGCCGAGCACGCCCATCATGTACGCGAACGCCGGCCACCCGACCAGGCCCACCGTGAGCGCGCCCAGCACCCCGTGCAGCACCGCGCAGCCGATCAGCACGATGCGGGCGAAGCGGCCCGGCGAGCGGTCGCGTATGCCCGTCACCAGCAACAGGACGCCGCACAGCGCGAGGAACAGTCCCGAGCCGATGCCCATCCCCCACGTGCCTGCCACCATCACGTCCGGGTCGAGGCCGTCCAGCGACATGCTCTGCGCCTCGACGAACCGGGCCATGATCCCGTTGAGCACGACGATGCCGACGGCCTCCACCCACAGGACGATCGCAGCCACGACGGCCACCGGTCTGCGCACCACGGCGCCCCCAACCCTCAGTTACCGGACGTACGTACGACAGCGCGAGGCTACTGACCGGTAAACGCAGGGACAAGAGGTGTGACACTCTCTGTCACAAGGCAAAGAATCATTGGGCCATTCGTAGGGACTCCACAAAGAAACCCATTCGGCCGCTGGGCCCCTGAACAGAGACCTTGGCCACACCAGAGGGCTACTGTGCGAGGGAGGAACCCGTCGTACCGTGGTGCGACAAGGGATTTCGCGTGTCAGCGAGCCTCGAATCACGCTCCGTGTGGGCAAGCTCACCATTGGGGACGGGTCGAAAGGCCGTGTCGGCAGTCCCTAAACTCAGCTTGTTTCAAGGAGGGAGCCATCGTGCGCAAGGTGCTCATCGCCAACCGTGGCGAAATCGCTGTCCGCGTTGCCCGTGCCTGCCGGGACGCCGGGATCGGATCCGTAGCCGTCTACGCCGATCCGGACCGGGACGCTCTGCACGTCCGCGCAGCCGACGAAGCGTTCGCCCTGGGCGGTGACACCCCGGCCGCCAGTTATCTGGACATGGCCAAGGTGCTCCAGGCCGCCGCCGATTCCGGAGCGGACGCCGTCCACCCGGGCTACGGCTTCCTGTCCGAGAACGCGGAGTTCGCCCAGGCCGTCATCGACGCGGGCCTGACCTGGATCGGCCCGCCGCCGCAGGCCATCCGCGACCTCGGCGACAAGGTCGCCGCCCGCCACATCGCCCAGCGCGCCGGCGCCCCGCTCGTCGCGGGCACGCCCGACCCGGTCTCCGGGGCGGACGAGGTCGTCGCGTTCGCGCAGGAGCACGGTCTGCCGATCGCCATCAAGGCCGCCTTCGGCGGCGGCGGCCGCGGCCTGAAGGTCGCCCGCACCCTCGAAGAGGTGCCGGAGCTCTACGACTCCGCCGTCCGCGAGGCCGTCGCCGCCTTCGGCCGCGGCGAGTGCTTCGTCGAGCGCTACCTCGACAAGCCGCGTCACGTCGAGACCCAGTGCCTGGCCGACAAGCACGGCAACGTCGTGGTCGTCTCCACCCGTGACTGCTCGCTCCAGCGCCGCCACCAGAAGTTGGTCGAGGAGGCCCCGGCCCCCTTCCTGACGGAGGCCCAGAACGCCGAGCTGTACCGCGCGTCGAAGGCCATCCTCAAGGAGGCCGGCTACGTCGGCGCCGGCACCGTCGAGTTCCTGGTCGGCGTCGACGGCACGATCTCCTTCCTGGAGGTCAACACCCGCCTGCAGGTCGAGCACCCGGTCACCGAAGAGGTCACCGGCATCGACCTGGTGCGCGAGATGTTCCGTATCGCCGACGGCGAGAAGCTGGGCTACGACGACCCGGCCGTGCGCGGCCACTCCTTCGAGTTCCGCATCAACGGCGAGGACCCGGGCCGCAACTTCCTGCCCGCGCCCGGCACCGTCACCACCTTCCGCCCGCCGACCGGCCCCGGCGTCCGCCTCGACGCGGGTGTCGAGTCCGGCTCGGTCATCGGCCCGGCGTGGGACTCCCTGCTCGCCAAGCTGATCGTCACCGGCGCCACCCGTGAGCAGGCGCTGCAGCGCGCGGCGCGTGCGCTCGCGGAGTTCGAGGTGGAGGGCATGGCGACCGCCATTCCGTTCCACCGCGCGGTCGTGGCCGACCCGGCGTTCACCGCGGACCCCTTCCGGGTCCACACCCGCTGGATCGAGACCGAGTTCGTCAACGAGATCAAGCCGTTCGCGGTTCCCGCGGAGGCCGAGGAGGACGAGGCCGGCCGCGAGACGATCGTGGTCGAGGTCGGCGGCAAGCGCCTGGAGGTCTCGCTGCCCTCCTCACTGGGCATGACGCTGGCGCGCACCGGCCTCGCGGCCGGCGCGAAGCCGAAGCGCCGCGCGGCGAAGAAGTCCACGTCCGCCGCCTCCGGTGACACCCTCACCTCCCCGATGCAGGGCACGATCGTCAAGGTCGCGGTCGAGGAGGGGCAGCAGGTCACGGAGGGCGATCTCATCGTCGTCCTCGAGGCGATGAAGATGGAGCAGCCGCTGAACGCGCACCGCTCCGGCACGATCAAGGGCCTCGCGGCGGAGGTCGGCGCCTCGCTGACCTCGGGCGCGACGATCTGCGAGATCAAGGACTGACCCAGCACGTCGGCTTGTGGGGCCTGCCCCGTCCGCCCGAGCGGACCGGGCAGGCCCCATGTTCGTGTCCACATCACGACCGGGCGCCGATCCGGCAATGGCATCCTGGAACCGGGGGCGGACTCCGGAAGGACGAGGAGCGATGGCGACGAGTACGGACCGCACGGCGGCGGGCACGGGCATGCCCGCACCGCGGCCCATGCGGGCCGATGCCCGCCGCAACTACGAACGTCTGCTCACCGAGGCGCGCGCCGTCTTCGCCGAGCACGGCACCGACGCGTCACTGGAGGAGATCGCCCGCCGCTCGGGCGTGGGCATCGGCACCCTGTACCGGCACTTCCCCAACCGCCACGCGATGATGAGCGCGGTCTTCCAGGAGGCCCTGGCGGACCTGCTGGAGCGCTCCCGGGAACTGGCCGGCGCCGAGCAGCCCTGCGCGGCGCTCGTGG
Source organism: Streptomyces sp. NPDC049597 (assembly GCF_040675505.1). NCBI lineage: Bacteria > Bacillati > Actinomycetota > Actinomycetes > Kitasatosporales > Streptomycetaceae > Streptomyces > Streptomyces sp. NPDC049597. The sequence continues at coordinate 78,351 of NZ_JBFAOY010000017.1, read as the reverse complement.
AGTGGCTGCGCGCCCTCATCACCCATGCGGGTGAGTACCGGGGGCTGGCCCGCGCGCTCATGTCGGCGTCCGCCGACAAGGGTTCGGCGCTGGCGTCGTGCAGTGTCCCCCTGCGCGCGGCGGGCGAACGGCTGCTGGCGCGGGCGCAGGAGAGCGGCGCGGTGCGGACGGACGTCTCGATCGGCGATCTGATGCAGCTGACGAACGCGATCGCACTGGCGGCCGAAGAGAGCCCCGGCGACGCCCGCTTGGCCGACCGGCTGCTGACGCTGACGCTGCGCGGCCTGAAGGCGGACCGGCCCGCTGACCGGCCGGGCGGCGCGCCGACAGGCTCCTGAGCGCCCGGCCCGCGTCCCGGCCTCGCCGCACGAACCGGTAGTCCGCCGGCGTGTGGCCCGCCGGACGGAACTCGGGACCCCGGGCCTGGGCCGCATCCCGGGAGTCGGTCGCGGCGCACGGCACCGCGCTGGGGGCGACGCCGTGCGGTGAGCTCAGCGGCGGCGGAGGTCCGCGACCCGCGGCGCCCGGTCCTGCAGCTGCTCGGGGGTCAAGGAGCCGTTGCCGCTGCGCAGTTGGGCGCGGGTACGGCGCTGGCCGGGGAGGGGGACCTCGTGGCGGGCAGGGCCCGCCACCGCTGCCGCGCCCGCCACGGCGATCTGCACGCCCTGGTCCGCCAGCGCCTGCAGCTCCGTCGCGGCCCGGTCGTCGTGGGGCGGGGGCTCGTCCGTCACCAGGCGGGTGATCACGTCCGTCGGCACCGTCTGGAACATCGTGTCGGTGCCGAGTTTGGTGTGGTCCGCCAGCACGACGACCTCCGCGGCCGCCTGCACCAGCGCCCGGTCCACGCTCGCCGAGAGCATGTTGGAGGTGGACAGGCCCCGCTCGGCCGTGAGCCCGCTCCCGGAGAGGAAGGCCCGCGAGACCCTCAGCCCCTGGAGCGACTGCTCGGCCCCGCTGCCCACCAGGGCGTAGTTGGAGCCGCGCAGCGTGCCGCCGGTCATGACGACCTCGACCCGGTTGGCGTGCGCCAGTGCCTGTGCCACCAGCAGGGAGTTGGTGACCACGGTCAGGCCCGGGACGCGGGCGAGCCGGCGGGCCAGCTCCTGCGTCGTCGTCCCGGCCCCGACGACAATGGCCTCGCCCTCTTCGACGAGTCCGGCGGCGAGGTCCGCGATGGCCGTCTTCTCGGCGGTCGCGGACAGGGATTTCTGCGGGAAGCCGGACTCGCGGGTGAAGCCGCCCGGCAGTACCGCACCGCCGTGCCGGCGGTCGAGGAGTCCTTCTGCCTCCAGTGCCCGCACGTCCCGCCGTACGGTCACTTCGGAGGTCTGGACGACGCGGGCGAGCTCCCGGAGCGACACGGCTCCGTTGGCGCGCACCATTTCGAGGATCAACTGACGACGTTCTGCAGCGAACACGAAACTGACAGTAACCCCACCGCCCGTCAGTTTTCAGCTCTATGCGCCGGATAGCAGAAAATGCGCATTTGAGAGGCCGCCAAGTGGTATATGCGGCCTCTCAGTTGATCGCTCACCGCGTGGAGTGCCCGCACTTCACCCGGTTTCGCCCCTCAGGGGGCTCCGTCAGCTCTCGGCGGTGGCCTTCCGGGTGTGCAGCTGGCGTGCGACCTCCGCGATCGAGCCCGACAGAGACGGGTACACGGTGAACGCGTTTGCGATCTGCTCCACCGTCAGGTTGTTGTCGACGGCGATCGAGATGGGGTGGATCAGTTCCGAGGCGCGGGGGGAGACGACCACACCGCCGACCACGATGCCGGTGCCCGGACGGCAGAAGATCTTGACGAAGCCGTCCCTGATGCCCTGCATCTTGGCCCGCGGGTTGCGCAGCAGCGGCAGCTTGACGACGCGGGCGTCGATCTTGCCCGCGTCGATGTCCGCCTGCGTGTAGCCGACGGTGGCGATCTCGGGGTCGGTGAACACGTTCGACGAGACGGTCTTGAGGTTCAGCGGGGCGACCGCGTCGCCGAGGAAGTGGTACATGGCGATACGGCCCTGCATCGCCGCGACCGAGGCGAGCGCGAAGACGCCGGTGACGTCCCCGGCCGCGTAGACACCGGGAGCGGAGGTGCGCGAGACCTTGTCGGTCCAGATGTGGCCCGACTCCTTCAGCCGCACACCGGCCTCCTCCAGGCCCATGCCCGCCGTGTTCGGGATGGCGCCGACGGCCATCAGGCAGTGCGTGCCGGAGATGACCCTGCCGTCGGAGAGCGTGACCTCGACGCGGTCGCCGACCCGCTTGGCGGACTCGGCACGGGAGCGGGCCATCACGTTCATGCCCCGGCGGCGGAAGACCTCCTCCAGGACCGCGGCGGCGTCCGGGTCCTCGCCCGGCAGGACGCGGTCGCGGGAGGAGACGAGGGTGACGCGCGAGCCGAGCGCCTGGTAGGCGCCGGCGAACTCGGCGCCCGTGACACCGGAGCCGACCACGATGAGCTCCTCGGGGAGCTCGTTCAGGTCGTAGACCTGCGTCCAGTTCAGGATGCGCTCGCCGTCGGGCAGCGCGTCGGGGATCTCGCGCGGGTGACCGCCGGTCGCGATCAGGACGGCGTCAGCGGTGAGCGTCTCCTCGCTGCCGTCGGCGGCGCGCACGACCACCTTGCGGGACCCGTCCATCGCCTGCTGCCCGTCGAGGCGGCCGCGGCCGCGCATGACACGGGCGCCGGCACGGGTGACGGAGGCGGTGATGTCGTGCGACTGGGCGAGCGCGAGGCGCTTGACACGCCGGTTGACCTTGCCGAGGTCGACGCCGACGACGCGGGCGGCCTGCTCGATGTGCGGGGTGTCGTCGGCCACGATGATGCCGAGCTCCTCGTAGGAGGAGTCGAAGGTCGTCATGACCTCGGCGGTGGCGATCAGGGTCTTCGAGGGCACGCAGTCGGTCAGCACCGACGCCCCGCCCAGACCGTCGCAGTCGACGACGGTCACCTCCGCACCGAGCTGGGCGGCGACGAGCGCCGCCTCATAGCCGCCGGGTCCGCCACCGATGATCACGATCCGGGTCACGAAAAAGTCCGCCTCGCATTGTCGAGCCCGGCCCGCCTGCCCGCTCTGCCGGGGGTCCGGGGGTGCCCCCGGGGGAATGCAGTACGTACTTCATTGTCCCGCACCGCGTGCCGGTTCTCGCCCCGGGGCCGGGATACGCCCGCGACCACGGCACTTGCCGCTCACTCGGGGACCTCCGGCCGTCGCGAGGGCCCGGACGCGTCGGCCGTCTCTCCCTGCGCTCCCGTACCCTCGATCCCATGTCGCTCTACGCCGCGTACGCCGGCAACCTCGACGCGCGGCTGATGACCCGCCGCGCACCGCACTCGCCGCTGCGCGGCACCGGCTGGCTGAACGGCTGGCGGCTGACCTTCGGCGGCGAGCAGATGGGCTGGGAGGGAGCGCTGGCCACGATCGTGGAGGCGCCGCGCTCCCAGGTCTTCGTCGCGCTGTACGACATCGCGCCGATGGACGAGGACTCGATGGACCGCTGGGAGGGTGTCGGCCTCGACATCTACCGGCGCATGCGGGTGCGGGTGCACACGCTGGACGGCGAGGAGCCGGCCTGGGTGTACGTGCTGAACGCGTACGAGGGCGGTCTGCCGTCCGCCCGCTACCTCGGCGAGATCGCCGACGCGGCCGAGTCCGCGGGCGCGCCCCACGACTACGTCATGGAGCTGCGCAAGCGCCCCTGCTGACGCGGCGCCCGCGGGTTCAGGGCGGTCGCCGAGGGCACACATCCGTGTCCGGCACGTGACGCCGCGCCTCTTCGTCGGAAACGACAAGGCAACGATCCGAAGACCGTGTGCTGCGTCATCTACGCGCGTAGGGATTGTCGGGTTACCCTCATCGGCGTGAACGCATCTGTGAATCCGGACCTCGTCGGCGCTCTCGCCGACCCCCATGCCGCGGCCGACGCCGCCGCCGCGCGGCTGCGCGAGCTGACCGGCACCGAGACCCATGACGTCGCACTGGTGATGGGCTCCGGCTGGGCCCCCGCGGTCGACGCGCTCGGCGCGCCCGAGGCCGAGTTCCCCGTCACCGAACTGCCCGGCTTTCCCCCGCCGGCGGTCGAGGGTCACGGCGGCAAGATCCGCTCCTACCGCATCGGCGACAAGCGCGCGCTGGTCTTCCTGGGCCGTACGCACTTCTACGAGGGCCGCGGCGTCGCCGCCGTCTCGCACGGCGTGCGCACCGCCGTCGCCGCCGGCTGCAAGACCGTCGTGCTGACCAACGGCTGCGGCGGTCTGCGCGAGGGCATGCGCCCCGGCCAGCCGGTGCTGATCAGCGACCACATCAACCTGACGGCCACCTCGCCGATCATCGGGGCGAACTTCGTGGACCTGACGGACCTGTACTCGCCGCGGCTGCGGGCGCTGTGCAAGGAGGTGGACGAGACGCTGGAGGAGGGCGTGTACGTCCAGTTCCCCGGCCCGCACTACGAGACGCCGGCCGAGATCAACATGGTGCGCGTGCTGGGCGGCGACCTGGTCGGCATGTCCACGGTCCTCGAGGCGATCGCTGCACGCGAGGCGGGCGCGGAGGTGCTCGGCATCTCCCTGGTCACGAACCTGGCCGCCGGCCTGACGGGCGAGCCGCTGAACCACGAGGAGGTCCTGCAGGCGGGACGCGACTCGGCGGCGCGGATGGGTGAGCTGCTGACGCGGGTGCTCGCCCGCCTGTGACCCGTCCGGCTTCCCGGGGCGCTGCATCGGACCGGTGGCCTCCGCGCCAGGCGGGCGCTCCGCACCGCCTGACGGGCACCGGACCCGGGCTCGCGGGTCCCGGGTCTCCCGCGCCGGACCCGGGTGCCGTACGCCCTCACGGGCGCGGACCCCGGGGCTGACCCCCAGGACCGTGTGCTGCGCGTCCTGGAGGACGCGGGCCCCGGTTCGCCCGGGCCACGCGGGCTTCTGGGGCTTTGCGTCCTCACGGGCGCGAACTCGGGGGGCGTGCCCGGCCCTGGGCGTCCGTCGCTGACAGGGGCCGGTCAGGGCCGGCACCACCGGCCTGCGGCGGTGCGCCCGGTGGACGACTCCGGAGTTCCACCCCCGAGGCTTCCGGACCCCGGGCCCGCGCTTCGCCCTCGGACTCCCGGCCTGGCGGCCGGGGGGCAGGCCGGGAGGCGGGACAGTACCCCCGGACGGGCTGGGACTGCGCCCCGCCGGATGCCGACAAGGGCGCCGCACAGCCGGCTCCCCCGGGCCCTCCCGGCACCTGCCGAACCCGGGGCCGGCACACCCAGCCCCCGCCGGCGTTCGAGGCGCGGGTCCGGGGCGGAGCCCCGACAAGGGTGGAGCACCCACGGCCCCGCCCGCGACCGAGGCGCCCCGACAGGCAGCGCCGCAGGGGCGGAAAAGCACCGCGCGCCGGGGCACGGCGCGCACACTCGACGTACGCACACACGAGAGGCGGACCTACCGTGCAGCAGGACCTCATCGCGCGGGCCCGGGCGTGGCTCGCGGAGGACCCGGACAGCGAGACCCGGGACGAGCTCGGCAAGCTCATCGAGGCGGGTGACCTGGCCGAGTTGGGCGACCGGTTCGGCGGGACGCTGCAGTTCGGGACCGCCGGACTGCGCGGGGAGCTGGGCGCCGGACCGATGCGGATGAACCGCGTCGTCGTCATCCGGGCGGCCGCCGGGCTCGCCGCGTACCTCAAAGCCAAGGGGCAGGGCGACGGACTCGTCGTCATCGGCTACGACGCCCGCTACAAGTCGGCCGACTTCGCGCGCGACACCGCCGCCGTCATGGTCGCCGCCGGCCTGCGCGCCGCGGTGCTGCCGCGGCCGCTGCCCACTCCCGTACTCGCCTTCGCCATAAGGAAGCTGGGCGCCGTCGCGGGCGTCGAGGTCACGGCGAGCCACAACCCGCCCCGCGACAACGGCTACAAGGTCTACCTCGGCGACGGCTCCCAGATCGTGCCCCCCGCCGACGCGGAGATCGCCGCCGAGATCGGCGCGATCGCCGGCATCGACGACGTGCCGCGTGCCGAGGAGGGCTGGGAGGCCCTGGGCGACGAGGTCCTGGAGGCGTACCTGGAGCGTACGGACGCCGTCCTGACGGACGGCTCGCCGCGTACCGCCCGCATCGTCTACACGGCCCTGCACGGTGTCGGCAAGGACGTCGTGCTCAGCGCCTTCGCGCGGGCCGGCTTCCCCGCACCCGCGCTGGTGGAGGCGCAGGCGGAGCCCGACCCCGCGTTCCCGACCGTCGCGTTCCCCAACCCGGAGGAACCGGGGGCGATGGACCTCGCGTTCGAGAGCGCCCGCCGCGTCCGGCCGGACGTCGTCATCGCCAACGACCCGGACGCGGACCGCTGCGCGGTCGCCGTCCCGGACGACTCCGCCGAGGCTGGGTGGCGCATGCTGCGCGGCGACGAGGTCGGCGCGCTGCTCGCCGAGCACCTCGTCCACAAGGGCGCCACCGGCGTCTTCGCCGAGTCGATCGTGTCCTCGTCCCTGCTGGGCCGCATCGCCCGGGCGGCGGGCCTCGGGCACGAGGAGACGCTGACGGGCTTCAAGTGGATCGCGCGGGTCGAGGGGCTGCGCTACGGCTACGAGGAGGCGCTCGGCTACTGCGTCGACCCCGGCGGCGTGCGCGACAAGGACGGCATCACCGCCGCGCTGCTCGTCGCCGAGCTGGTCTCGGAGCTCAAGGAGCAGGGCCGTACGCTCTCCGACCTGCTCGACGACCTGGCCGTCGAGCACGGCCTGCACGCCACCGACCAGCTCTCGGTGCGGGTCGAGGACCTCGGGGTGATCGCCGACGCCATGCGCGCGCTGCGCGAGCGGCCGCCGGTGATGCTCGCGGGACTGCGGGTCACGAGCGCCGAGGACCTGACGCGGGGCTCCGAGAAGCTGCCGCCGACGGACGGGCTGCGCTACTACCTGGACGGGGAGTTCACCGCCCGCGTGATCGTCCGGCCGAGCGGCACCGAGCCCAAGCTCAAGTGCTACCTGGAGGTCGTGGTGCCGGTCGCCGACGCGAGCGAGCTGGCCACGGCACGCGAGCGGGCGGCCGGTGTGCTCGCGGACGTCAAGCGGGACCTCTCGGCCGCGGCCGGCATCTGAGGACCGCCCGCCGGCCGCAGCGACCGCGCTTCGGGCCTCGGAGCCGGTGGCCTGCGAACGCAGGGCACCGGCGCCTGCCCGTCAGGTCAGGTCAGGCCAGGCCGAGCACCAGGGCGAGCAGCACCGCGCCCGCCACCACGGGCGCGAGCAGCTCGTACGCCCAGCGCACCTGGGGCCCGCCCTGTGCGGACGAGCGCGGTCCCAGGCGCTCCGCCATCTCGCGCAGGTCCGCGATCGTCTGGTCCGCCGGCGCCATCCGCGCCGCGGAGTCGGAGACGTCCGCGTGCACGGACGTCGTGCCGTGCGGGTCGTCCGTCGCGCGCTGCATCTGCCGCCGGGCCGCCCGCTTGCGCTGGCGCAGCGAGACGGGGACGGCCCACAGCTGGTACTTCACGCCCTCCGTGGTGAACACTTCGCTGGAGTACCCGGCCCGTACGTCGGCGACCGCGCTCCAGGGCAGCGTGATCGTGCGGAACGGGTTCCTGATCCGCAGCCGCTCCTCGTTCACGAAGACGGCGGGGCGGACGCTGAAGGCGACGATCAGCGGCACCGCGATCAGCGCGGCCGCGAGCGCCAGCCACGGCGTGCGGCCCTCGCCGCGCACCAGGGCGTCCCCGACCATCCAGGCGAGCAGCGCGAGCAGCAGCCCGCCGCCCGCGATCCCGGCGGGCGACCGGAAGACCCGGTCGGCGTAGGAGGGCTCGGCAGGCTGCTGGGGGCTCGTCATGGGTCCGATTCTGCCGTACGCCCAGGGCCGTCGGCCCGGGCCCATCCCCGCGTTCGGGCCGATGTGCGACCGACCCGTGACCTGTCGGAGCGCCGTACCCCCTGTACAGGTCGCTACGCGCGTAGATATGCTCATCTGGTGACCATGCCCACCAATGCACCAGCATTCGCTGACGTGACCGCGTCCGACAGCACGCTGCGCCGCTTCCTGCACGGGCTGCCCGGCGTCGACGCCGTCGGCCTCGAAGCGCGCGCCGCGTCCCTCGGTACCCGCTCGATCAAGACCACGGCGAAGGCGTACGCCATCGACCTGGCCATCTCGATGATCGACCTGACGACGCTCGAAGGCGCGGACACCCCGGGCAAGGTCCGGGCGCTCGCCGCGAAGGCCGTCAATCCCGACCCGACCGACCGCACGACGCCGCACACCGCGGCGGTCTGCGTCTACCCCGACATGGTGGCGACCGCCAAGGCCGCCCTCGCGGGCTCCGACGTCAAGGTCGCCTCCGTCGCGACCGCCTTCCCGGCCGGCCGGGCCGCGCTCGACGTGAAGCTCGCGGACGTCCAAGACGCCGTGGCGGCCGGGGCCGACGAGATCGACATGGTGATCGACCGCGGCGCCTTCCTCGCGGGCGACTACATGAAGGTCTTCGAGGAGATCCGGGCCGTCAAGGAGGCCTCCGGCAACGCCCGGCTCAAGGTCATCTTCGAGACCGGCGAGCTCTCCACGTACGACAACATCCGCCGCGCCTCCTGGCTCGGCATGATCGCCGGCGCCGACTTCATCAAGACCTCGACCGGCAAGGTCGCGGTCAACGCCACCCCGGCGAACACCCTGCTGATGCTGGAGGCCGTCCGCGACTTCCGGGAGCAGACTGGGGTACAGGTGGGCGTGAAGCCCGCCGGCGGCATCCGCACCAGCAAGGACGCGATCAAGTTCCTCGTGCTGGTGAACGAGACCGCGGGCGAGGACTGGCTGGACAACCACTGGTTCCGCTTCGGCGCCTCGAGCCTGCTCAACGACCTGCTGATGCAGCGCCAGAAGCTGGCGACCGGCCGCTACTCCGGCCCCGACTACGTGACGGTGGACTGATCATCATGGCTTCCGCATTCGATTACGCACCCGCACCCGAGTCGCGGTCGGTCGTCGACATCGCGCCGTCGTACGGCCTGTTCATCGACGGCGAGTTCACCGACGCCGCGGACGGCAGGGTCTTCAAGACCGTCTCGCCCGCCAGCGAGGAGGTCCTCTCCGAGGTCGCCCAGGCCGGCGCCGAGGACGTCGACCGCGCGGTGAAGGCCGCCCGCAAGGCGTTCGAGAAGTGGTCGGCGCTGCCCGGCCCGGAGCGCGCCAAGTACCTGTTCCGTATCGCGCGGATCATCCAGGAGCGCAGCCGCGAGCTGGCCGTCCTGGAGACGCTGGACAACGGCAAGCCGATCAAGGAGACCCGCGACGCGGACCTCCCGCTGGTCGCGGCGCACTTCTTCTACTACGCGGGCTGGGCCGACAAGCTCGGCCACGCCGGCTTCGGTCCGGACCCGAAGCCGCTGGGCGTCGCTGGCCAGGTCATCCCGTGGAACTTCCCGCTGCTGATGCTCGCGTGGAAGATCGCCCCGGCGCTCGCCACCGGCAACACGGTCGTCCTGAAGCCCGCCGAGACGACCCCGCTGTCCGCCCTGTTCTTCGCGGACATCTGCCGCCAGGCGGGCCTGCCGAAGGGCGTCGTCAACATCCTCCCGGGTTACGGGGACACCGGTGCGGCGCTCGTGGAGCACCCGGGCGTCGACAAGGTGGCCTTCACCGGCTCGACCGCGGTCGGCAAGGCCATCGCCCGCCAGGTCGCCGGCACGCGCAAGAAGGTCACCCTGGAACTGGGCGGCAAGGGCGCCAACATCGTCTTCGACGACGCCCCGATCGACCAGGCCGTCGAGGGCATCGTCAACGGCATCTTCTTCAACCAGGGCCAGGTCTGCTGCGCGGGCTCGCGCCTGCTGGTCCAGGAGTCGGTCCAGGAGGAGCTGCTGGCGTCGCTCAAGCGCCGCCTGTCCACGCTGCGCCTCGGCGACCCGCTCGACAAGAACACCGACATCGGAGCGATCAACTCCGAGGAGCAGCTGTCCCGGATCACCACGCTCGTGGAGCGGGGCGAGGCGGAGGGCGCCGAGCGCTGGTCGCCCGCCTGCGAGCTGCCGACGTCCGGCTACTGGTTCGCGCCGACGCTCTTCACGAACGTCACGCAGGCGCACACCATCGCCCGCGACGAGATCTTCGGCCCGGTGCTGTCCGTCCTGACGTTCCGTACCCCGGACGAGGCGGTCGCCAAGGCGAACAACAGCCAGTACGGCCTGTCCGCCGGCATCTGGACGGAGAAGGGCTCCCGCATCCTCGCGGTGGCGAACAAGCTCCGCGCGGGTGTCGTGTGGGCCAACACGTTCAACAAGTTCGACCCGACCTCGCCGTTCGGCGGCTACAAGGAGTCGGGCTTCGGCCGCGAGGGCGGCCGTCACGGTCTGGAGGCCTACCTCGATGTCTGACCGACTCACCGTACTGAAGACCTACAAGCTGTACGTCGGCGGGAAGTTCCCGCGTTCCGAGAGCGGCCGGGTGTACGAGGTGACCGACTCGCAGGGCAAGTGGCTGGCCAACGCGCCGCTCTCCTCCCGCAAGGACGCCCGTGACGCGGTCGTCGCCGCGCGCAGGGCGTTCGGCGGCTGGTCGGGCGCCACTGCCTACAACCGCGGCCAGATCCTCTACCGCGTCGCCGAGATGCTGGAGGGCCGCAGGGGCCAGTTCGTGCGCGAGGTGGCGGACGCGGAGGGTCTGTCCAAGTCGAAGGCGGCCGCGGTCGTCGAGGCCGCGATCGACCGCTGGGTCTGGTACGCGGGCTGGACGGACAAGATCGCGCAGGTCGTGGGCGGGGCGAACCCGGTCGCGGGTCCGTTCTTCAACCTCTCCACTCCCGAGCCGACGGGCGTCGTGGCGGTCCTCGCGCCGCAGGAGTCCTCGCTCCTGGGCCTGGTCTCCGTGGTCGCGCCGGTGATCGCGACCGGCAACACGGCGGTCGTGGTCGCCTCCGAGAAGTCGCCGCTGCCGGCGCTGTCGCTGGGAGAGGTGCTGGCCACGTCCGACCTGCCGGGCGGTGTGGTCAACGTGCTGTCGGGGCGGACGGCGGAGATCGCGGCCCCGCTCGCCGCGCACCAGGACGTCAACGGCATCGACCTCACCGGCGCCGACGAGATCCTGGCGAAGGAACTGGAGGTCGCGGCGGCGGACAACCTCAAGCGAGTCCTGCGTCCACAGGCTGTGGACAACGACTGGCCGGCCGATCCCGGCACCCACCGCCTGACGGCGTTCCTGGAGACCAAGACGGTCTGGCACCCCACCGGTTCGCTCGGCGCATCGGGTTCGTCCTACTGAGCCTGCCGCGCGAAGCCCCCACGGCCGAGGCCGTGGGGGCTTGCCCGTCGGTGCGAACCCGGCGCTTAAGGCAGCACGCCGTTCGCCAGCGGGCCGGCCACCGGCAGGTCCTCGAGCGCCTGGCCGCGGGTGAGGTTGTCCGTCACCACCGCGGTGCTCACCGGCTTGAAGTCCGCGACCTGGGTGGCCACGGTGTTGTCGAGGGGGTCGACGCCGGTGTTCGCCAGCGGGTTCAGCGGGAGGCTCCTGAGCTCGCCGAGCCCGTCCACGGACCGGGTGACGACGCCCGTGAGGGTCGCCAGCGGCGCGGCGCCCACCCGGGCGTCGGGTCCGACGACCGACTGGGCGCCGACCGTCTCGGGTACCGTCGCAGCCTGCGCGGCCGCCGAGCCCGCTCCGAGGGCCGCGCCCGCCGCGGCGACGGTCAGTCCGGCGCGCGCGAGCGTGCGGCGCCGTTGGGGGGAAGCTGCATGACGAGCCATGTTTTTCCTGCCTGTTCGAGTGATCGTGGGCGCACGGACAGTGGTTGAGGTGTGAGACGGGCAACCAGCCCGCCTCCGGGGGGTCCTCCGGGCGGCTGCATGCGTCACACTTGTCTCCCGTGAATTCCCAACCCATCCCGACCCGCGTGGTGCTGCTCGCGGGCCCCTCAGGTTCCGGCAAGTCGTCGCTGGCTGCCCGCACGGGACTTCCGGTCCTGCGTCTGGACGACTTCTACAAAGAGGGCAACGACCCGACGCTGCCCCGGGTGACGGGCAGTGCCGACATCGACTGGGACTCACCGGCCTCGTGGGACGCCGACGCGGCCGTCGCCGCCATCGTGGAACTGTGCGCCACCGGGCGCGCGGACGTCCCCGTGTACGACATCGCGTCGAGCAGCTGCGTGGGCCGCGAGACGCTGGACATCGCCCGCACCCCGCTGTTCGTCGCCGAGGGCATCTTCGCGGCCGACCTCGTCCGCCGCTGCCAGGAACTCGGCGTACTGGCCGACGCACTGTGCCTGCGGGGCCGCCCCTCCACGACGTTCCGCCGCCGCCTCGCGCGCGATCTCCGGGAGGGCCGCAAGTCGGTCCCGTTCCTGCTGCGCCGCGGCTGGCGCCTGATGCGCGCGGAGCGCGATGTCGTCGCGCGCCAGACCGGTCTCGGCGCCCACCCGTGCGGCAAGGCCGAGGCCCTGGGGCGCCTGGCGGACGCGGCGGCCGGCCGCTGCCGTACGCCCGCCGTACGCCAGCCCGCCTGACGCGGCCGGCTCCCGGCCGGCGGCCGCGGACATGGGAGCGGGGCCGGACAGACCCCCCGATCTGTCCGGCCCCGCTCCCATGTCCCCCGTGGATCCCCGTGTCCCCCGTGTCCCCCGCGTACCCGTGGATCCCCTACCGCCGTCTCCCCCGAAACAGCGGCCCCCGTTTCCCCCGTTGTCCCCCGTGTCCCCGTGCCTTCAGGCCACCAGCTCGCCGAAGGACTCCTCCTCGTCACGGCCGAAGCTGAGGACCTCGTCCTCGCGCAGCCGGCGGAGCGACCGCCAGATGCTCGACTTCACCGTGCCGACACTGATGTCCAGGATCTCCGCGATCTCCGGGTCGGTGCGGCCCTCGTAGTAGCGCAGGACCAGCATGGTGCGCTGGAGTTCGGGGAGCCTGGCGAGCGCCTGCCACAGGACCGCGCGCAGCTCCGTGCCCCGCATCGCGTCGGTGTCGCCCGCCGTCTCCGGCAGCTCCTCCGTCGGGTACTCGTTGAGCTTGCGCCGGCGCCAGGCGCTGATGTGCAGATTGGTCATGGTCCGCCGCAGATAGCCGCCGACCGCCGCCTTGTCGCTGATCCGGTCCCAGGCCCGGTACGTCGAGAACAGCGCGCTCTGCAGGAGGTCCTCGGCCTCGTACCGGTCGCCGGTCAGGTGGTAGGCGGTCGCGTACAGAGAGGCGCGGCGTTCCTGGACGTAGGCGGTGAACGCCGCTTCGGCGTCAGCCGCCCTCGCCTGGTCCGTCCGCTCCCCCGTGGCCTCTCCGTACGCCTCTCCCCCGTCGGGCACGGCCACCATGTAGGTCGCCTTGTGCTGACGCCCGGCGCCGCGAACGCACCCCCGCCCTCCCCCGTGCTCCGGGCTCCGCCCGAGCAGGGAGGTACCGGCCACGCCGGACTTCTCAGCGCTCCGCGCGACGTCGTGGAGACGCGTGACAACTGCGCTTGAGGTGGTGCTGTGCAGTGCGTTCATCTCGCGCCCCCCGTCGAGTGGAGTCTGCTTCGTTCCGTGTGACAAGAAGCTTGCCCGGCCACTTTCATGGCGGTGTCCGCCGACTGTCACAGGCGCGTCACAGAGGCCGGGGACAACGGTGATGCACCAGGGAGTCGAACGAGGACGACCGCATGGGCCAGAATGGGCCCGTGCCTTTCCTGTTGCTGATCGAGGACGACGACGCCATCCGCACGGCGCTCGAACTCTCCCTGTCCCGTCAGGGCCACCGTGTGGCCACCGCGGCGACGGGAGAGGACGGCCTGAAACTGCTGCGCGAGCAGCGGCCGGACCTGATCGTGCTGGACGTGATGCTGCCCGGCATCGACGGGTTCGAGGTGTGCCGCCGCATCCGGCGCACGGACCAGCTGCCGATCATCCTGCTGACCGCGCGCAGCGACGACATCGACGTGGTCGTGGGGCTGGAGTCCGGTGCCGACGACTATGTGGTCAAGCCGGTTCAGGGGCGGGTGCTGGACGCCCGTATCCGTGCCGTGCTGCGCCGCGGCGAGCGGGAGTCCACCGACTCGGCGACGTTCGGCTCCCTGGTGATCGACCGCTCCGCGATGACGGTCACCAAGAACGGCGGCGACCTGCAACTCACGCCGACCGAGCTGCGACTGCTGCTGGAGCTGAGCCGCCGGCCCGGGCAGGCCCTCTCGCGCCAGCAGTTGCTGCGCCTGGTGTGGGAGCACGACTACCTCGGCGACTCGCGCCTGGTGGACGCCTGCGTGCAGCGGCTGCGGGCGAAGGTCGAGGACGTGCCGTCCTCTCCGACCCTGATCCGTACGGTGCGTGGCGTCGGCTACCGGCTGGACGCTCCCCAGTGATCCACAGGCTTGGCGCGGGCGCGCCGGACGGGACCGTTCGGTGAGCGGTGGTACGAACAGCGGTGCGGCGGACGGCACGAACGGCGGCGCGGGCGGGGCGGGCGTGCGGCGCGGTCCGCTCGCCGGGCTGCGCCTGACGAGCCTGCGCGTGCGGCTCGTGGTCGTCTTCGCGCTGGTCGCGCTGACCGCGGCCGTGTCCGCTTCCGGCATCGCGTACTGGCTCAACCGCGAGGCGGTGCTGACCCGCACCCAGGACGCGGCGCTCGGCGACTTCCGGCAGGAGATGCAGAACAGGGCGGCGGCGCTGCCGCTGCGGCCCACGCAGGGCGAACTGCAGAAGGCCGCCGAGCAGATGGCGGGCGGCGACTACAGCGTGGTGCTGATCGGCGAGCGCGCCGAGGGCAAGCCGATCACCGGAGCGTCCGACCGCGACGCGTTCACGATGGAGGACGTGCCGCAGTCGCTGCAGGACGCGGTGAACGACCGGCAGGACGTCGACGCCGGCAACTCCGAGCCGTACCACCTCTACTGGCAGCGCACCGAGCGCCGCGGCGAGCCGTATCTCGTCGGCGGCACACGGATCACGGGCGGCGGGCCGACCGGCTACCTGTTCAAGTCGCTCGACCAGGAGCGCCAGGACCTGAACTCCCTGGCCTGGTCGCTGGGCATCGCCACCCTGCTGGCCCTGATCGGCTCGGCGCTGCTCGCGCAGGCCGCCGCCACGACCGTGCTCAAGCCGGTGCACCGGCTCGGCGAGGCGGCGCGAAGGCTCGGCGAGGGCAAGCTCGACACCCGGCTGCGGGTCTCGGGCACCGACGAACTCGCGGAACTCGCCCGGACGTTCAACAAGACGGCCGCCTCGCTGGAGAAGAAGGTCGCGGACATGAGCGCGCGGGAGGAGTCGAGCCGGCGCTTCGTCGCCGACATGTCCCACGAACTGCGCACCCCCCTGACCGCGCTGACCGCCGTCACCGAGGTGCTGGAGGACGAGGCCGACAGCCTCGACCCGATGATCGCCCCGGCCGTGAACCTCGTGGTGAGCGAGACGCGGCGGCTGTACGACCTCGTGGAGAACCTGATGGAGGTCACCCGCTTCGACGCGGGTACCGCAAGGCTCGTGCTGGACACCGTGGACGTGGCCGACCAGGTCACCGCGTGCATCGACGCCCGTGCCTGGCTGGACGCGGTCGAACTGGACGCCGAGCGCGGGATCATGGCGCGGCTGGACCCGCGCCGGCTCGACGTGATCCTGGCCAACCTGATCGGCAACGCCCTCAAGCACGGCGGGTCCCCGGTGCGGGTGTCGGTGCGCCCGGGCGGTGACGAACTGCTCATCGAGGTGCGCGACCACGGTCCCGGCATCCCCGAGGACGTCCTGCCGCACGTCTTCGACCGGTTCTACAAAGCCAGCGCGTCGCGACCGCGCTCCGACGGAAGCGGTCTGGGCCTCTCGATCGCCATGGAGAACGCCCACATCCACGGCGGCACCATCACCGCGGCCAACTCCCCCGACGGCGACGGCGCGGTCTTCGTGCTGCGCCTGCCGCGCGACGCGTCCGCGCTCGTGGACTGCGAGGCGGCCGGGTCGGACGACGCGGACAGCGGTACAGGCGGCGGGAACCGCGACGGGCGGACCGAGGGGGACGCACAGTGATATTCCCCAGGAGACGGGCGGGCCGCGGACCGGTGGCCGTGCTCGCCGTGCTCGCGGGCGCCCTCGTGCTCGCGGGCTGTGGCATCAGGCCCACCCAGGTGCCCGTGGACGCCGGGCCGGCGCCCTCACGGGTGCCGTGCCAGGTGTCGGCGGTGGACATCGCCCCGCAGGCGGGACGTGCCGGGGTCCCGGTCCGGGTGTACCTGGTGTGCGCCTCGCAGCTGATGTCGGTCGACCGCACGGCCGAAACGACGGAGGAGAAGGCTCCGGCCGACCGGGTCGCGACCGCGCAGGCGCTGCTCGACGAGCTCCAGCGGGAGCCGCTGTCGTCGGAGCACGAGGCGGGCTTCTCGACCTACGTACGCGGCCCGCTGCTGCTGAACGCCGGGCGGCGCGACGACCCCACGGGTACCTTGCGCCTGAGCCGCCAGCCCGAGGACCTGCCGCCGGCCGCGCTGGCGCAGATCGTCTGCACGCTGCTGGAGAACGGGGCGGCGACGGACGGCTCGGTGCTGCTGGGCGGCCCCGGCGAGTACGCCCCGCGCGCGTACACCTGCCCGAACGCGACCAAGGAGCGTCCCGACTCCGCGGTCCCGACGACGGACACGCCCCGCCTGGCCGACTGACCCCCGCGCGCCGGTCCCGGCCGCGTCGGGGCGCGGAGCGTCGAGGGTCGTGCGGAACCGTTTCCGGGTGAGGCTGCGTCTTGGGGGGCGTGCAGCGTCAAGGTTCGGGCGGCAGCGCCGCCATCCGCTTCCGCGCAGCGGGGCTCGTGCTCCTCCTCCTTCATCTGGTTCTCGTCGCCTGGCTGACACTGCGCCCGCGCGACGTGCTGTGGGTGACCGCGGCGAACCTGCATCCCTTCGCAGGCATCGAGGCCGCGCTGGCGACGGGACCGCGGGAAGCGGCCCGGCACATCGGCGGTGGCCTGCTCCTTCTCGCACCGCTCGGCGTGCTGCTGCCTCTGGCCGGCGGGCGGCTGGCCGTCTCCCCGTGGGCCTCGCTGGCCCGTACGGTCGCCGCCGGCGTGCTCCTGTCGCTCGGCATCGAACTGCTCCAGACGGGCGTGCCGGGCCAGGTCGTCGACATCGACTCGATCCTGCTCAACACCTGCGGCGTCGCGCTCGCGCATCTCGCCGTCGTCCCGGCGGGCCGGGCGCGGCTGCGGCGCAGACTGCTGCACCCCGGCCGGGGGTCCGCGCGCCGTGACGGCGGCCGCGGGCAGGAACCCCGGGCCATGCTCAGGGACGAGGGTCCTCAGGGTGCGACCCCGACGATTCCCAGGGTCGGGATCGCCCCGTAGAGCGACGTTTCGCCCCCCTTCGCGGCGCGACCATGGACGCATCGGGAGCACGACGAGAGGCTCCCCGGACGGTTCTCGCGAAGGAGCCCATCATGGCCGCACTTGTCCGCCCCCGTAACGGCCGCATGCTCGGCGGAGTGTGCGCGGCGCTGGCCCGGCGCTTCGGCACGTCCGCGACGACGATGCGTGTGATCTTCGTGGTCTCGTGCCTGCTGCCCGGACCGCAGTTCCTGCTCTACCTGGCGCTGTGGCTGCTGCTGCCGTCGGAGAAGACGGCCGCCGCCTGGTGACCCGCGGTCGGGTGCGTGGCCGCACCGGCTACGGCCCCGACCGCCGGTGGCGCCGTCCGCCGGTGATCTCCTCCACCCGTGGCACCGTCCACCCGTGGCACCGTCCACCCGTGGCACCGTCCACCGGTGGCCCCATCCGCCGGTGGCCCCATCCGCCGTGGCTCCGTCCGCCGGTCCGGACCGGCCGGCCACGGGCCGTCGGCCCACGGCGGGCCCCCGCCGAACGCGACGCGGCGACGGGTCCCGGATCGCGACGGCCCTGCCCGCGGGGCACCAGCTACGCAGGCGGACCGCGAGCTCGCGGGCGGGGCCGGAACGAGAAGCGCCGCTCCCGCACCCCTCAGCGGCCGCCCGGCGACCGGTGAACGCCGTGGGGCGCACACCCCGGCTCGGGTGTGCGCCCCACACGCGTACGGCCGTCGCGGCGCATCGGCCGGTTCGTCAGCCCGCGAGTCCGCCGGGCAGCAGGCCGCCACCCAGCTCGCCCGTCCTGAGGCCGCCGATCAGGCCGCTGACCGGCGCGGTCGCGTCGTCGGCCGACAGCACCCTGCCGGCCGTCTTCTGGAGGGTGCCGGGCAGCATCGGGGCGGACTTCGCCAAGGCCGCCCGGCCGGCGGCGAGGGACTGCGGGGCGCCCGGGAGCTTGGTGGCGACCTCCTGGACCGGTGTGACCTGGGAGACGGCGCCCAGCGCGCCGGTGGTGTCGGGCAGCGCGGGCGCGGCGGAGGCGGTGCCCGCACCGGCAGCGGCGAAGGCGGCGCCGAGGGCGGCGACGCCGAGGGTCTTTGCGGAATTCTTCATCTCGGACGATTCCTTGGGGACGGAAATATGAGCGGCTCCGCAAGCTAGTCAGCTTGGCACAGGCGCCGCAAACACCGCGAAGCGGCCGGATATTGACGCTTCCGGCCGCTTCGGTGTACGCGTGTCGGCGGGCCCGCCGGACGCTCAGTTCCCGCTCGTGGCGGTCTGCCGGAACAGCCATTCGGATTTCAGCTCGGCATAGCCGGGCTTGATCACATCGTTGATCATCGCCAGTCGTTCATCGAAAGGAATGAATGCCGACTTCATGGCATTGACGGTGAACCACTGCATGTCGTCGAGCGTGTATCCGAAGGCCTCGGTCAGCAGCTCGAATTCGCGGCTCATGCTGGTGCCGCTCATCAGACGGTTGTCGGTGTTGACCGTGGTCCGGAAGTGCAGCCTGCGCAGCAGCCCGATGGGGTGGGCGGCGTACGAGTCGGCCGCGCCGGTCTGCAGGTTGGACGTCGGACACATCTCCAGCGGGATGCGCTTGTCGCGCACGTACGCCGCGAGCCGGCCCAGCTTCACGGAGCCGTCCTCGGCCACCTCGATGTCGTCGATGATGCGCACCCCGTGGCCCAGGCGGTCCGCCCCGCACCACTGGAGCGCCTGCCAGATGGACGGCAGCCCGAAGGCCTCGCCCGCGTGGATGGTGAAGTGGTTGTTCTCGCGCTTGAGGTACTCGAAGGCGTCCAGGTGCCGGGTGGGCGGGAAGCCGGCCTCGGCTCCCGCGATGTCGAAACCGACGACGCCCGTGTCGCGGTAACGGTTCGCCAGTTCGGCGATCTCCAGGGCGCGGGCGGCGTGCCGCATCGCGGTCAGCAGCGCCCCGACGCGGATGCGGTGGCCGCTCTCCCGGGCGCGGCGCTCGCCTTCCCGGAAGCCGGCGTTGACCGCCTCGACGACCTGCTCGAGGGTGAGCCCGCCCTCCAGGTGCTGCTCGGGGGCATAGCGGACCTCGGCGTAGACGACGCCGTCCTCGGCCAGGTCCTCGGCGCACTCGGCGGCGACACGGAAGAGCGCGTCGCGCGTCTGCATGACGGCGCAGGTGTGCGCGAACGTCTCCAGATAGCGTTCCAGGGAACCGGAGTCGGCGGCCTCGCGGAACCAGATGCCGAGCTTGTCGGGCTCCGTCTCGGGCAGGGCGCCGTAACCGCTGTCCCGGGCGAGTTCGACGATCGTGCCGGGACGCAGACCGCCGTCGAGGTGGTCGTGGAGCAGGACCTTCGGCGCGCGGCGGATCTGGTCCTGGGTGGGCGAATTGAGGGTCTGGCTCGTCATCTGCGCACTCTAGCCTCTATGCGCGTAGAGCGCGCCCCCTGGCGAGGCCCGTCGATACGTAACAGTGACCCCGCGTACGGGTGGAGTACACCTGCCCTTCTGAGACTGTTGGGCCATGGCACACCACGCACTGCCCCGGTGGCGGGGGCGTCCGGACGGACCGGGCGTCGGGTCGGCAGCCCTACGTGAGACGGCGGTTGGGCGAGTGGAGCGCATGGGACGGACAGCGGCGCAGGCCCGGCTGGGCCGGCTGCCGGGGCGTCTTGGGGCACGCGACGGCGCGGACACGGCGGTCGGGGGCGTGGTCCTGCTGCTGCCGGACGGCGAGCCGGAGTCGGAGCGCCGGGCATCCGCGCTGTCGTACGCGGCGGTGCTCCCGCTGGGCCGGGCGCTGGCGCGGGCGGGGCGCGCGGAGGGGCTCGTCGTGCACTGGGTGCGGTACCGCTCGCGCGGCTGGAACGGACCGGACGCGCGTCTCGCGGCGGACGCGACGTGGGCGGTGGAGGAGGTCGTACGCCGTTACGGCGACGTTCCCGTCTGTCTGGCGGGACACGGCATGGGTGGCCGGGCGGCCCTGCACGCGGCGGGCCACCCTGCGGTCGACTCGGTGCTGGCGATGGCTCCGTGGCTTCCGGAGGACGACGTGGCGGCGAGCCCGGAACCGGTGGAGCAGCTGGCGGGCCGCCAGGTGCTGATCGTGCACGGCACGAACGACCGCAGGACGGATCCGGAGCTGTCGTACCGGCTTGCGGAACGTGCGAAGAAGTCGAACCGGGACACGTGCCGCTTCGAGGTGCACTCCGACGGGCACGCGCTGCGGCAGTACCAGGAGGAAGTCCTGGCGCTGGCTGCGGACTTCATGCTGGGCTCGCTGTTCACGCGGACGTACGCGCGCCCGGTGGCGGACGCGCTGGCGGCTCCGCCGCCGCTGGGCCTGCGCATGCCGCTGGCGGCGGGCTTCGGCCGCGCCTTGCGCGCCTAGGCGGCCGTCAGAGTGGGTTGAGGCGGGGCTTGAGCAGGCAGAACTCGTTGCCTTCCGGATCGGCGAGGACATGCCAGGACGCCTCCGCGGGCTGACCGATGTCGACGAGTTCGGCCCCGGCGGCCAGGAGGCGTTCGAGCTCGGCGTCCTGATCGCGGTCGGTGGCGTTGACGTCGATGTGCAGCCGGGCATGACCGTTCTGCGGCTCGTCGCTGTGGATGAGGAAGATCGTCGGCTGCGGGCCGCCGAACCCTTCGCGCGGACCTATCTCGATACAGCCCTCCTCCTCGCGATCGAGCACGACGAAGTCCAGGACCTCGCACCAGAACCGCGCCAGCACCTCGGGGTCGCGGCACTTGAGCACGAGTTCACTGATACGGCATGCCATTGACGAAACCTACTCCCGGGGTGGGAACTGCCGGGGTGGCCGCACGCGCATCTCATGGGCTCCCGCAGTGAGAACATTCTCGCGACCGTACCGGGCGAGGCGAGTAGGGCGAAGTGATTTGAGGCGCCCGCCTGGCCGGGCTGCTCCACGTCGGCACCACTCGATCCTCGCCGATGCGGGGAAGCCTCGTTTCATCCCGACTGCTCGCCGGCTGATTCGCGCTGCCGCCACACGCTTCAACGCGTGGTGACAGTGCGAGGCAGGAGCAGGACCACCGCCGCACCGACCGCCGCGAAGACGGCCCCAAGCGCGAACACGACGGTGAAGGCACCCTCGCCCGGCAGGGCCGAGCCGGCAACCGAGTGGGCGCTGAGGATCGCGATGGCGACCTGGGTCCCGATGACACCGCCGACTGTGCGGACGACGGTGTTGAGGCCGTTGGCGGTGGCTATCGCATGTCCTGGAGCGAAGCGGACCACGAGCGACGGCAGTGCCGCGAAGCTGAGGGCGGCGCCCGTTCCCAGCAGTACGGAATCGGCGAGCACCTGAACCGGCGTGGCATGCCAGCGTGCCAGCGCCAGGCTCCCGGCAAGTATGAGCAGCAGCCCTCCGAGCAAGGGGGCGCGGTGGCCGAACGTCCGCTCCAGCACCACTACAAGGGGTGCCACCAGGACCTGCAGAAGTGCCGAGGGGAGCATGAGCAGGCCGGCGGCGGTGACGGTGAAGCCGAATCCCGACGCGGCGCCTTCGGGCCCGTGCGCCGGCAGCTGGGCGAGCGTCGGCACGAGGAGGAAGAAGATCAGAGCCGCGGCGTAGAAGAGTGCCGCGGCGCAGTGGGTCAGCAGCATCGGCCGGTCGAGGAACACGCTCGGTTCGAGCAGGGGGTGCGGCGTGCGCTTCTCGGCCACCGCCAGGGCGGCCAGAAACACGGCAGCGGCGACGAAGAGGCCGAGCACGGGGGCGGAGAGCCATCCGGCGTGCGAGCCCTGGGTGATCGCGAGGAGAAGGGCCACCAGGGCGAGCGAGAGCAGGACAGTGCCCGCCACGTCCTGGGGTTCCTCCCGGCGCGCTGTGTCGTCGGGGGTCCACCGGGCCACCAGCAGGAAGGCCACCGCGATGACGCCGGCGAGCACGGCGAACATCCACCTCCATGACGCGTGGTCGATCAGGAGGCCGCCGATGACGAAGCCCAGCCCGGTGCCCGCGCCGATCATCGCGGACACCATCCCAAGGCCGCGGCCGATCCGCCGCGGGGGAAGCAGGGCGCTGATGAGGCCGAAGGACAGGGGAAGCGCGGCCGCTCCGGCGCCCTGCATCGCTCGCGCCAGGAGCAGGACCGGGAAGTTCCATGCGAGGGCCGCCAGCACGGTGCCGGCGCCGAAGACGGCGAGTGAGGCGAGCAGGACGCGGCGCTTGCCGCGCCGGTCACCGAAGCGGGCGAGCACCGGAGTGAGTACGGCGCCGGAGAGCAGGTAGAGGGTGAATACCCACGCGGCCCAGTCGCCGCTCACGCGGAAGTGCCGCTGGAACGTGGGCAGGGCCGGAGCGACCAGGGTCTGCAGCAGCCCGTAGGCCAGCACCGCGACGGAGAGCGCGGCAACCACACGGCCGGCGGGCGGGCCGCTGCCCGGGCCGGTGTCCGGGCGATCACCCGTGGGCGAGACCGGGGGAAGGGCAGTGGTTCGGTCTTCCTGGGACA
Organism: Streptomyces sp. NPDC049597; assembly: GCF_040675505.1. Classification (NCBI taxonomy): domain Bacteria; kingdom Bacillati; phylum Actinomycetota; class Actinomycetes; order Kitasatosporales; family Streptomycetaceae; genus Streptomyces; species Streptomyces sp. NPDC049597. Next base: position 55,675 of record NZ_JBFAOY010000017.1, on the reverse strand, counting down.
TTGAAGGACCTCTGGTAGGGGACGGGCGACCGGCAGGGCCGTCACCGCGCCGAGGAGAACTCGGCGCGACAACGGTGGTCAGCTCCGCGAGCGAGGGAGCGAGGGAGCGAGCGACTGGCAGAGCGGTCCGATCGGCGGAGTCACTGGCCGTGGGGAGCAAGCTCGTCCAGGGTCTGTACGCGCTGGACGATCTCCCACTTGCCGTTCACCTTGCGGAGCTTGTCGGTGTAGGTGCCGGTGGCGTAGACGGCGTGCTCCGTCTCGGTCTCCGCGACCCAGTACCAGGAACGCGCGGTGGCCGTCGTGCCGTTGACCTCGATCATGGCGGGTCCGGTCATGTGCCGCTTGCCCTTGGTGAAGCCCTTCTCGGCCAAGTCGATGAACATGGCCTTGATCTCGCTCCGGCCGTCGGCGGAGCCGAACGGGCTCCGGTATTCGCCGTCCTTGGCGTACAGGTTGGCGTAACTGTCGGCGTCCCTGAGATCGATGGACATCTGGTGACGGTCTATCACCTCGCGGATGGCGAATCGATCGTTGGGGCGGTCGCTCTCCGTGGCGGTGGCGTTCCCACCCAGGAACACGCCGGCGGCCGCAGCACCGGCAAGGACACCGATGACGGGGGCGGCCGCCCTCCGGATGGTCTTCATGTCGACCCCTCACGAGTTAGTCAAAGAACTTGATAGTCACAACTATGACTAACTCGATCGTATTCCGGCCTGGAGGGTGGCGTCCAGCGCCGGAGGAGCCGAGGGAGTCGGTGAGCGCGAAGCCGTGGGACGGGCGCCCCGCCGCGGACGACACGCTGCCGGACGGCAGGCACCCGTTGACGTCGCACAAGCGGCGGATGCCCTCCGCGGGCCGGTCGGCCGGGGGTGTCGTCGATCCGGGCACGGGCTTCCGGCAGCCACGGCGGCGGCAGAAAGTTGCACCGACGGCACCCGGCCGTCCGCGAGTCGCCCGCCGGTCGTCCGGTCAGCTCAGGGGAATGCGGCCCGCGACCCCGGCCACCCTCTCTGCGCCCACTATTATTACGGATGGTGACAGTCAATAACGCTTACGAGGGGAGTGCCGTAGTGCGGCGCAGCGAACGGAAGCAAAAGGATCCGGACCTCGGGAATCTGTCCACGCGCCTGCTCTTCTCGATCCAGAAGGAGCTCTTCGAGACGCTGGCCCAGCAGGGTCACCCTCAGCTACGACCACAGCACGGGGCCGTGCTGGGCTTTCTCGACGAGGAGGGCACCCGGGCGACGGAACTGTCCCGGCAGTCGGGCACTCACAAGCAGGTCATCGGCAACCTGGTCGATGAGCTGGAGGCCCTGGAGTACGTGGAGCGCCGGCCCGACCCCCGGGACCGGCGGGCCAAGCTGATCGTCCCCACCCGGCGGGGCCGGGACCAGATGGAGAAGTCGGACGCGATCATGGCCGCCATCGAGCAGCGGCACGCAGAGGCGATCGGCGAGCGGAAGTACGCGGTGTTCAAGGGCGCCTTCCGGGAGATCACCGCCCAGCAGCTGGCACAGTTCGACGAGGTCGCGGCCAGCAGGCGGCAACCGCGGAAGGGCACCGGCCGCTGATCCCGCCCCGCAGCGGGACCACTTCGAAGGCGACCGCCAGCGGCACGAGAGACGATCACGTCGGGGCGGTGACCGCGGATGACGCGGGCGAGGTCGCGGCGCAACGCAATGCCGAACTCGACCGTGCCGTCGGGGTGGTCCAGGAACTCGACCTGGTCCACCCCGACGATCCCGGCGGCGGCGACCTGCTCGGCCGACCGCACCGTGGCAGTGCGCTCGGGAGGCATGGACTCGATTCCAGCCTCACCACCTGCGACGACCACCGTCTTGCCTTGTGCGACCCGACGGGCGATCGCCGACGAGGCCGCGAACTCCAGGTCGTCCGGATGAGCCACCACCGCAAGCCCCCGGCACCAGTCGTCCGGCACCGGCTGCCGGAGCGTCCGAGCAGTGGTCATATCCGTGACAGTCACGATCCTTACTATATACATACTCGATCGAGCTGTCGCTCCGACCCCTCGGCGATCCTCGACGGTGAGGCGGGGGTGCCGGGCTCTGCGGGGGACAGGGCCCGGCACCCGGTGAGCTCCTGCGGCGCGGTACGGGGGACAGCGCCGCGGGAGCGGTTCCGAGGCCGGACGGGTCAGCCGTTCTTGGAGTAGGCGGAGGACAGCTGACCGACCAGCGTGGCGAAGGGCATGTCCAGCGCCCCATAGACCTCGTAGGCCTTCGGGTCGGCGTTGTCGGCGAGGATCTCGACCATCGTGGTGGCGTAGTCGGTGACAATGACGCCCGCCTGCTGCATGCGCAGCAGACCCGCCGTGCGCTTGGTCTCGCTGAAGGTGCCGGAGGCGTCGATGACCGCGTAGGCGTCATAGCCGGCGGCCGTGGCGGAGATCGCCGGGAAGGCGAGGCACACCTCGATGGAGATGCCCGCGATGATCAGCTTCTTGCGGCCGGTGGCCTCGACGGCCTGGCGCACGCGCGGGTCGCCCCAGGCGTTGACCGTGCTGCGGTCGATCACCGCAAGGTCCGCCGGGAGCGCCTCGACCAGATCCGGTACCAGTGGCCCCCACAGGCCGTCCGCCCCGGTGGTGGTCACCACGGTGGGGATGTCCAGCACCTGTGCGGCCTTGGCCAGGGCTGCGACGTTGTGCTTGAGCGTGGCGACGCCGATGTCGCGCACACCGGTGAGCAGGCCGATCTGGTGATCGACGAGGAGCAGGGCGGCGTTGTCGCGGGTCAGAGGCTCGTGGAAGCGACTGGTTCCGCGGAGGTTCTCACTCATGGGGGTCTCCTGTGCAGGGCGGTCACCCCGCCCACGATTTCGTCATAAGTTTGATAGTCAAGAATCTTGACCAGCTGCAGCCTATTCCAGCCTCGGCGGGAAAGACAAGGTCACGCCGTAGGAGACCCCCCAAGCCGCCCGGCACCCGCTTCCTGGCAGCCCGGAAAAGAGCGCGAGTGCGCGAGGTGGGCCCCGCTTGGTCCTGGCAGGTAGCCCCCACCGGGCCCGGTGACCACCCCTGCGGCGCGAGGCTGCCGCAGCCGGGGGCACGGAACGGCAGCCCGGTGCCCTCCCCCTCCAGGGGCCTGAGACGGAGCCCCCTCGTTACGGGGAACACCGGGCCGGCAGCGCTCGAGGTCTCTGCCCCCGGCAAGCGGTCCTGACCGCGGGAGGCCCGGCGCCGCGAAGCTGCCGCAGCCCCGGGCAGGGGGGCGGCCCCCCGGTGGCTCCCCGCAGAGGTCTGGGCGCGTAGCCCCAGTTACGGGAGGGGGCGTCACCACGGCGCCAAGCTGCCGCAGCCGGAGGCAGGGGGCGACACTCGAGGCCTTTGACCCGGCAGGGTTCCTGACTGCGGGAGACCCCGGGGCGCGGGGCGGTGGCACCCGTACCGCCCGAGAGGGGGCTGGGAGCGGAGCCCCCAGTCATGGGAAGGGATGGGTGGGGGAAAGAACCCCGGCTACGCCAGCACGTTGCCGCGGCGCGAGAGCAGGAAGCGCTTGAACGCTGCCACCGGTGGTGTGTCCGGGTGGCCGTCCAGCCAGGCCACGCCGATCTCGCGGACCGCCCGCGGCGCCGTGACCGTCAGTTCGACCACGCCCGGGCGGGCCACCGCGGGCGGCGGGAGGAGGGCGACTCCCAGGCCCGCCGCCACCAGTCCGCGCAGCGTCTCCGCCTCCTCACCCTCGAACGCGACGCGCGGTGTGAAGCCCGCCTGCGCGCACAGGTCGTCGGTGATGCGGCGCAGCCCGTAACCCGGTTCGAGCGTGACGAAGGCCTCCTCCGCGGCCTCCGCCAGGCGGACGCGCTTGCGCGCGGCCAGGCGGTGGTCGTCCGGGACGACGAGCCGCAGGCGCTGTTCGTCGAGGCGGCGCGCGACCAGGTCGGGCGCGTCCGGGACCGGCGAGGTCAGGCACAGGTCGAGTTCTCCGGCCCGGAGCCGTTCGATCATGGCCTCGCCGTAGTTCTGGACCAGGGTGAAGCGGATCCCCGGGTGGTCGGCGCGGAAGGCGCGGATCAGGCCCGGCACCGTCTCGGAGCCCATCGTGTGGAGGAATCCGAAAGCGACCTTGCCCGCACGCGGGTCGGCGTCCGCCCGGACCGACTCGGCCGCCCGCTCGATCTCGGACAGCGCCCGCTCCACCGAGGTGAGAAAGGCGCGGCCGGCCGGAGTCAGCGACACCGTGCGGCCCTTGCGCGCGAACAACGTGACGCCCAGATCCTGTTCGAGCCGGACCATGGCGCGCGAGAGCGTCGACTGCGGCACGCCCATCTCCTGCGCGGCCCGTGTCACATGCTCCTCCCGCGCGACGCCCGCGAAGTACGCGAGCCGTGGCGCGAGCAGCAGCGCTGTGTCTTCTCCGTATCCTTCGTAACTGCCTCGTGACAGGCGAGCCCCTGAACTGTGGTCATGCACCATGGGAACGATTATCCCCGTTTCATGCATTGGACGCATGAAAAAGAGCGGCCTACCTTCGACATATGCCTCCTGCCAGTACCAAGGCGCCCACCACCGTGGGCGCCGCCTCGCCGTCCCTCGTCACCGACACCGACACCCGGCTCTCGCCCGGCGCGCCCGGCTACCGCCGCATGAGCTTCGCGCTCTTCGCCGCCGGAATGGCGACCTTCGCCCTTCTCTACTCCACGCAGGCACTGCTCCCCGCCGTCTCCGCGGACTTCGGCGTGACCGCCGGCGCCGCCAGCTGGACGGTGTCCGCCGCGACGGGCGCACTGGCCCTGTGCGTCCTGCCGCTGAGCGCCCTGTCCGAGCGCTTCGGCCGGCGCACGGTGATGACGGTGTCGCTCGCGGTGGCGGTCGTCCTCGGCCTGCTGGTGCCGTTCGCGCCGAACCTGGAGTGGCTGGTGGCGCTGCGCGCCCTGCAGGGCGCGGCACTGGCGGGACTGCCGGCCTCGGCGATGGCGTACCTCGCGGAGGAGGTCAGGCCCAAGGCGCTGGTGGCGGCGATCGGCCTGTTCGTCGCGGGCAACAGCATCGGCGGCATGAGCGGCCGCATCCTCACCGGCTGGGTGGCGCAGCTCGCGGACTGGCGGGTCGCGCTCGCCGCGGTCGGCCTGATGGCACTGGGGTGCGCGCTCGTCTTCCGGGCGCTGCTTCCCCGGGCCCGGCACTTCACGCCCGGTTCCCTCAGCCCCCTCGCCCTGGCGAGGACGGTCCGCGGCCACCTGTCCGACCCGCTGCTGATGCGGCTGTACGCGATCGGCGCGCTCTTCATGACCGTCTTCGGCGCGGTCTACACGGTGATCGGCTACCGGCTGGTGGAGGCTCCCTTCCATCTTCCCCAGGGCGTGATCGGCTCGATCTTCCTGGTCTACCTCGTCGGCACGGTCTCGTCCGCCGCCGCCGGGAAGCTGGTCGCGCGGCTGGGCCGGCGCGGCGCGCTGTACCTCGCGGTCACCACGACGGCCGCCGGTCTGCTGCTCTCGCTCGCCGACTCGCTGGCCGCCGTGCTGCTCGGCCTGGTCCTGATCACCGCCGGGTTCTTCGCCGGCCACGCCGTCGCGTCGTCCTCGGTGAGCCGTACGGCGAAGACGGGCCGCGCCCAGGCGTCGGCGCTGTACCAGTCCGCCTACTACCTGGGCAGCAGCATGGGCGGCACGCTCGGCGCGGTCGCCTTCCACGCCGGCGGCTGGTCCGGCACGGTGGCCCTCGGACTGCTGGCGGTGTTCGGCGTCGTGTCGGTCACGCTGTACGGGACGCACGCCGCGCGGGCGCAGCAGCGGCGGCTCGCGGCGGCCGCGTAACGGCGCAGGCCACACCTTTCGGGTACCGGCCGGAGCACGGCGCGAATACGTCGCGAATACGTCCCACGTCCGTGCAACTACCGCCCCCCTTCGCGTGTCTCAACCGGCAGACCATCCCAACCGGAAGGCATGCGAAGGGGAGTTGGGGGACATGAGAGGCAAAATAGGACGTACGGGAGTGCTGCTCGGGTTGACCGGCATGCTGCTCCCGCTCGGCGTGGCGCTCGGCAGCGGCACCGCGTACGCCGCGTCGTGCACCACGTCGACGGGTCCGTACCAGAAGCAGGTCGAGAAGTTCCTCGGCCGCCCGGTCGACGGGCGCCAGTCGGCAGCCGACTGCAAGGCCATCCGCGCCTTCCAGGCCAAGCACGGCATCACACCCACGATCGGTTACGCGGGCCCGATCACCTGGCGCACGATGAGCACGATGCTCGCGCAGCGCGCGGCGGGGAACAACCCGAACAAGGCGGGCAGGTGCCCGACGAACAAGGGCCGTATCGCGTGCGTCGACCTGACCCGGCAGCTCAGCTGGATCCAGGACGGCAGGACGCTCACGTACGGGCCCGTGCCGGTGCGCACCGGAAAGAACGGCACCGAGACGCGCACCGGCGCGAAGAAGATCTACTGGCGCAACATCAACCACTGGTCGACGCTCTACAAGGTGTGGATGCCGTACTCCCAGTTCTTCGACGGCGGACAGGCGTTCCACTCCACGACGAAGTCCATGTGGAACCCGCCCGGCTCCGGCGGCTGCGTGAACATGCGCCCCGCGGACGCGAAGGCATACTGGAACCTGCTGAAGAACGGCGACGACGTCTACGTGTACGGGCGCAAGCCCGGCACCTGAGCCCGTCGGCCACACGCCCCTCCACGGTCCCACGGGAGCGGCCCGGCCGCTCCCGTGTTCGCCGGGTCGGACCTGATTGTCAGTGGGCTGCGGTAGCTTTCGAAACCGCTGGTACCGATGGGTGACAGGGATGGACCCGATGAGTGACCTCGCTGCGCAGGATCTCGACGCACGGCTGGAGCAGCACCGCAGGGAGCTGACCGGCTACTGCTACCGCATGCTGGGCTCGTCCTTCGAGGCCGAGGACGCGGTCCAGGACACGATGGTCCGCGCCTGGCGGAACATCGAGAAGTTCGAGGGCCGCTCCTCCCTGCGTTCCTGGCTCTACCGCATCGCGACCAACGTCTGCCTGGACATGCTGAGCGCGGGCAACCGCCGGGCGCGGCCGATGGACCTGACGGCCCCCACCCCGGTCGCCCAGGCCCGGCTCAACGCCCGTCCGGAGATCACCTGGCTGGAGCCGGTGCCGGACGGGCGCGTGCTGCCGTCGGTCGCGGACCCGGCGGAGACGGCCGTGGAGCGGGAGACGATCCGGCTGGCGTTCGTCGCGGCGCTCCAGCACCTGCCGCCCAAGCAGCGTGCCGTGCTGATCCTGCGCGAGGTGCTCGCCTGGAAGGCGAGCGAGGTGGCCGAGCTGCTGGGCACCACGGTGGCCTCGGTGAACAGCGCCCTCCAGAGGGCCCGCGCCACGCTCGCCGAGCAGGAGCCGACGGCCTCGGACGCGGCCGCCCCGCTCGACGAAGAGCAGCAGGACCTGCTCAACCGCTATGTCGCGGCCTTCGAGGGGTACGACATGAAGGCCCTGACGGCGCTGCTCCACGAGGACGCGACGATGTCCATGCCGCCGTACGACCTGTGGCTGCGCGGGCACGACGACATAGTGGGCTGGATGCTGGGCGTCGGCGAGGTCTGCCGCGGCTCCCGGCTCGTCCCGACCGTGGCGAACGGCGTCCCGGCGTTCGCGCACTACCACCCGAGCCAGGACGGCGAGGGCTACGAGCCGTGGGCGCTGATCGTCCTGGAGGTGCGGGACGGCAAGGTCGGCGGGATGGACTTCTTCCTGGACACCAAGCGCTGGTTCCCGCTGTTCGACCTGCCGGCGCGGCTTGACAGGTCCGGGGCGCCGATGACCGACCGGTGATCTTCCGCGCACCACCGGCGCCGCCCCGGCGGACGGCCCACCCCTCGGCTCGCGACCCCTCCACCTGGGGACGCGAGCCGATCACTTAAGATCACTTTCAGGACTGTTGATACCGGGGGTGTGACAGCCATTGCGTAATGAAGCGCAACACGGTTCCCTCGCCACCAGAGTGCCTGACCAGCACTCCAGGCGAAGGGACACGGCCCGTACGTGGCGGTCGGGGGTGCCTGGGTGTTCGGACTGACCGCCCCGGGCGTGCTGTTCGCGATGGACGGGTCGGCGATCTGGAGCAACATCGCCACGTTGCGTACGCGGGCGCAGGCCCGTGCCGAACTCCTGGGCAGGATGCTGCCGCAGATGGCGCTGATCGTGCCGTGGGTCACCGCGACGGCCGTGGTCGTCGCGCTGCTCACCGGTCGGGGTGATCAGCTCACGGCGGCCCTGGGGCTGACGTTCGCGCTGCTGGGGCTGACGTTCGCCATCGGCATGGTCGTCAGCGTCCACTGGCCCTACCCGTACCCGGAGGATCCCTTCGAGGTGAGTGCGCCCGGGCAGAACGGCGGCTATCACACGGCCAATTTCGTGGGCACCCTCATCGGCCTGCTCGCCCTCTCCCCGTTCGTCGTCGGCGCGGTCGTGCTGGAGGGGTCGCCGCGTTCCTGGCTGCTGCTGCCGCTGGGCACGGCGTACGGCGTGCTCGCGGTCGTGATCACGTTGCGGTCGATGGCCCGCCGACTGCACGCGCGGGCGCCGGAGGTCCTCACCGCGCTGCGGGCCTCCTGACCCGCGCCCTGTCCACCAGGCCCTGCCCGGCCGTGCCCGCGCGGCCGGGTCCGACGCTGATCGGATTCCTGCTCCGTCTCTTCGGGGCAGGGGCTTGCCCGGGGCCTCGGCCGGGTCCCTCCCGTCTTACGGGGGCGAGGTGGGCGTCCAAGGCGGCGGGCGGAGCGTACAACCTTTCGGCCGCCGGGCCGGTCTGGCGGGTGTGGCGCCCGGCGCCTCGCCCCGCTCGTCCCTCGCCCGAGGAGGCCCAGCGCCTTGTCCCGTTCCCACGCCCGTGTCCGCCCGTCCCGGCTCCGGCTGACCACCGCCCTCGCCGTCACGCTCGCCACCGCCGCCGTGGCCGTGCCGGGCGTCGCGACGGCCGCTCCCGCCGCCGTGGGGCAGGAGCGGACGGCCGAGGCCGCGCTCCCCGTGCTCGACACGTCGGACCGCGTGGACAGCGTCGGTTCCACCGGCTTCCTCACCTCCGATCACTACGTCGCCGACTGGTGGCGGTACGACGGCACTTCCACCCCGCTCCCGAGCGACGGGGGGTACACCAGGTACCGGGGTGCCTCCGAGACCGACATCGTGGTGGGGAGCAAGGGCACCCGCCACACCGTCCAGGACATGGCGAAGGGCGGCGACCCGGTCGTCGTGGACACCCCGGACTCGTACAAGCTGCGCCAGGTCAACGGCTCGACGCTCGTCATGGACGACACGGCCACCGACACCCTCCACCTCGTCAGCCGGGAGCCGGGCGGCCAGACCGTCGACCGCAGGGTGACCGGGCTCCCTTCCGGGAAGCTCTGGATCGTCTCCCCCACGGCCCCCGGCACGGTGGCGGTCCAGCTGGTGAACGCCGACTTCTCCGCGTACCGCCTCGCCGTGGTCGACGTCGCCACGGCCGCCGTCACCCAGACGTACGACCTGGGCGGCTACGCCTACGACGTGCAGGTGACGCCGGGTCACGTGACCTGGCAGTTCGGTGACGGCGGGACCAAGGTCATCGACCGGCACACCGGGGCGACCGAAGTCCTGCCCCACTGGGTGTCGTTCGCCTTCGGTGACGACTGGCACGTGATCAGGGAGGACACCCGGCTCACGTTCCGCTCGCTGAAGGACGGTCACACCGTCGAGCCGTTCCGGTTCGCGAACCAGGTGACGCCCGGCCCCGGCGGCACGCTCCTCGTGCGCGGCGGCACGGTGGCGGACGGCTGGGGGGTGTTCCGGGTCGCCCTCGACGCGGCCGGCGAGCCGACGGTGACCATGGTGGGGGACATCCCCGACGCCCCCGAACTCACTCTGAAGAGCCTGACGGTACCGAGCCGGATCACCTCCTTCGCGTACAAGTCGGCGAGGTTCGCCTGGGAGTTCAACGAGGAGTGGGCGAGCGTCCGCTTCGATCTGACCCATACCGCCACCGGCCGCACGGTGCGCCTCGACAACGAGATGAACCCGTTCCTCGACTGGGACGGAAACCTGGGCAACAGCTTCGGCGCCTACAACGGCACGTACACCTGGAAGATGACCGCCACCTCGGAGCAGCGCTTCGGCCCGGCCGTCGTACGGACGGGCAGCCTCACCGTGGCACGCCCGGCGCAGCCGCGCGACTTCAACGACGACGGCGGGGCCGACGCGCTCGTCCGCGACAGCTCGGGCAACCTCTCCGCGTACGGAATCGGCCAGCTGACCGCCATGAAGGAGGTCGAGTGCTACGACGCCGGCTGCTCGCCCACCGTCACCAAGCCGGACCCGGAGCGCCTCGGCACCGGCTGGAACACGTACACGCTGATGACCTCGCCCGGGAACGTGGCCGGCGGGGTCGCCGACGACATCGTGGGCCGGGACCGCGACGGCGTGCTGTGGCTGCACCAGAGCGAGAAGCAGAAGCTGCTGCCCCGCACGAAGATCGGCGCCGGCTGGCAGGTCTACAACAAGATCACCGGCGGGTCCGACCTGAACGCCGACGGACGGGGCGACCTGCTCGCCACCGACACCTCCGGCGTCCTGTGGTTCTACGCCTCCACCGGCGACGCCGCCAAGCCCTTCAAGCCGCGCGTCAGGATCGGCGGCGGCTGGCAGGTCTACAACCTCCTCACCGCCCCCGGCAACATCGCCGGAGCCACCGGCGGCGACCTCCTCGCCCGGGACAAGGACGGCGTCCTCTGGCTCTACCTCGGCAAGGGCGACGGCACCTTCACCGCCCGCCGCCAGATCGGCGGCGGCTGGCAGAAGTACACCCACATCATCCCGGCCGGCATGAACTACTCCTACGGCGTGGCCGACCTCTACGCCATCGGCCCCGCCGGCTCCGCGACCTACACCGGCACCAACAGCACCACCCGCCCCTTCGCCCCGGCCTACACCCTCCCCCTGCGCACCGACTCCACCACCTACAAGACCTTCTTCTAGGCCCCGCCGCCGCGCCCGCCGTGTCCCGGGTCACGTCGCGGGCCCGGCCCGCACGGTGGACTCCCCCAGCCCGGCCGGTCCGGACAGGCCGACCAGGCCGAGCAGGGCCACCAGGTCGGGCGGGGCGTTCCGCACGCGTACGCGGGTGCCGTGGCGGCGGGCCGTGAGCTGGAGGCGGGCGAGCGCGTCGACGACGGAGAGCGAGGTCTGGGCGAGTCCGCCGACGTCGCAGACGACCTCGGGCGGGCACCGCCGCGCCGCACCGTCCTCCGCCGCCGTGTCCGGGTCCGGCGCACTGTCCGCCGCCGCCGGGCTGCCGCCTGGCGCCGGGTCGTCTTCCCACGCCGTTCCGGGCGGCGACGCCGTCGCACCGGCGTCCCTCAGGAGAGCGGTCAACTCCTCGCACAGGCGGGGCGCATCGCCGGGGGCGACCCTCCCGGCGATGCGCATGACGATCGGCTGCATGGCGTCCACATGGGGATGACCGGCACCGCGGCGGGAACTCATCGCCGCGGCCCGCGGCGCGGCCTCGCCTCCTGGCCGGGCTCCGGTGGACCTGCGCGCTCAGGCGATGCGGTCGAGCACGATCGGGTTCGCCGTGAACTCCGCGCCCGCCGGGGCGATGTCGTACGCGCCCGCGAGGGACCGCAGCGCGTAGTCGAACTTCTCCGGCGTGTCCGTGTGCAGCGTCAGCAGCGGCTGGCCCGCCGTCACCGTGTCGCCCGGCTTGGCGTGCATCTCGACCCCCGCGCCCGCCTGGACCGGGTCCTCCTTGCGTGCGCGGCCCGCGCCCAGGCGCCAGGCGGCGATGCCGACGTCGTACGCGTCCAGGCGGGTCAGGACGCCCGAGGACGGGGCCGTGACGACGTGCTGCTCGCGGGCGACCGGCAGGGTGGCGTCCGGGTCGCCGCCCTGGGCCGCGATCATCCGGCGCCACACGTCCATCGCGGAGCCGTCGGCAAGCGCCTTCGCCGGGTCGGCGTCCTTGATGCCGGCCGCGTCGAGCATCTCGCAGGCGAGCGCCAGGGTGAGCTCGACGACGTCGGCGGGGCCGCCGCCGGCCAGGACCTCGACGGACTCGCGGACCTCGAGTGCGTTGCCCGCGGTCAGTCCCAGCGGCGTGGACATGTCGGTGAGCAGGGCGACGGTGCGCACCCCGCTGTCGGTGCCCAACGCGACCATGGTGGAGGCCAGTTCGCGGGCGTCATCGATGGTCTTCATGAACGCGCCGGTGCCGACCTTCACGTCCAGGACGAGCGAGCCGGTTCCCTCGGCGATCTTCTTCGACATGATCGAGGACGCGATCAGCGGGATCGCCTCGACGGTGCCGGTGACGTCCCGCAGCGCGTAGAGCTTCTTGTCCGCGGGGGCGAGCCCGTCGCCCGCCGCGCAGATGACGGCGCCGGTGGTGTCGAGGACGTGCAGCATCTCCTCGTTGGACAGCAGCGCGCGCCAGCCGGGGATGGACTCCAGCTTGTCGAGCGTGCCGCCGGTGTGGCCGAGCCCGCGGCCGGACAGCTGGGGCACGGCCGCGCCGCACGCGGCGACGAGCGGCGCGAGCGGGAGTGTGATCTTGTCGCCGACGCCGCCGGTGGAGTGCTTGTCGGCGGTCGGGCGGCTCAGCGAGGAGAAGTCCATGCGCTCACCGCTGGCGATCATCGCGGCGGTCCAGCGGGCGATCTCCGTGCGGTTCATGCCGTTCAGCAGGATGGCCATCGCGAGCGCCGACATCTGCTCGTCGGCGACCTCGCCGCGCGTATAGGCGTCGATCACCCAGTCGATCTGCTCGTCGCTCAGCTCGCCCCGGTCCCGCTTGGTGCGGATGACGGAGATGACGTCCATGGCATTCCTCCAGAGTCGCTCCACGCGGCAGAGTCGCCTCTACGCGCATAGAGCAAGGGTATGGGAGCGGCCCTTCCACCGGAGCGGAAGGGCCGCGGGAAACAAGGGGGCTACGAGAGATGGCCGGGTCCGAAGGCCTGCGGCAGCATCTCGGACAGCGGCAGGACCCCCGCCGGCGTGTCCAGCAGCAGATCGGGGCCGCCGAACTCGTACAGCAGCTGCCGGCAGCGGCCGCACGGCACGAGCAGCTCACCCCGGCCGTCCACGCACGTGAAGTGGGTGAGCCGGCCGCCGCCGGTCGCCTGCAGCTGCGAGACCAGCCCGCACTCGGCGCACAGGCCGAGTCCGTACGAGGCGTTCTCGACGTTGCAGCCGGTGACCGTGCGGCCGTCGTCGACGAGGGCCGCCACCCCGACCGGGAAGCCCGAGTACGGGGCGTACGCGCGGGACATCGCCTCGCGCGCCAGCACCCGCAGGGGCTCCCAGTCGAAAGCAGCCGTGGTCACTTGCCCTGGCCCCTGCGATAGGGCAGGCCGTCCGCCTTGGGCATCCTCAGCCGCTGCGCGGACAGCGCCAGGACGAGGAGCGTGGTGACGTACGGCGCGGCGTCGACGAACTGGCTGGGCAGTGCATCGGTCAGCGTGTACCAGCTGAACAGCAGCGCCGAGACCGCGGCGGAGATCACGGCCTGGAGGTACTTCTTCTTGTACAGCTGCCAGACCACGACGAGCAGCAGCAGGATCGCCAGCAGCAACAGCATCGCGTGGACGTTCTCCGCGCCGCCGCGCAGCTTGAGGCTGTCGGTGAAGCCGAACAGGCCCGCGCCGAGCGCCATTCCGCCCGGCATCCAGTTGCCGAAGATCATGGCGGCGAGACCGATGTAGCCGCGGCCGCCGGTCTGGCCCTCCTGGTAGATGCCGGTGGAGACGATGGCGAGGAAGGCACCGCCGAGACCCGCGAGCGCGCCGGAGACGACGACGGCGATGTACTTGTACTTGTAGACGTTGACGCCGAGCGACTCGGCGGCGACCGGGTTCTCGCCGCAGGAGCGCAGGCGCAGGCCGAACGCGGTGCGCCACAGCACCCACCAGGTGCCGGGGACGAGCAGGATCGCCACGACGGTCAGCAGCGACAGGTTGGTGATCAGACCGCCCAGCACACCGGCGAGGTCGGAGACGAAGAACCAGTGCTTGCCCTGGATGTCGGCCAGCCACTCCGAGAGCCCCGGGATCGTGATCCGGTCGATCGCCTCGATGCGCGGGGACTGCTTGGAGGAGCCGCCCTCGGCCCTGTCGAAGGTGAAGTTCGACAGGTAGCGGGTGAGGCCGGTGGCCAGGATGGTGATGGCGACACCGGAGACGATGTGGTTGACGTTGAAGGTCACCGTCATCACCGCGTGCAGCAGACCGCCGACCGCGCCGCCGGCGATGCCGAGCAGGACACCGGTCCACGGACCCCACTGGTAGCCGGCCCAGGCGCCGAACCAGGTGCCGAGGATCATCATGCCCTCGAGACCGATGTTGACCACGCCGGCCCGCTCCGCCCACAGGCCGCCGAGACCGGCGAGGCCGATGGGCACGGCGAGCTGCAGCGCGCCGGAGATCTGGCCGACGGAGGTGAGGTCCTCGGCCCCGCTGATCGTGCGGACCAGTGAGAACAGCAGCAGGCCGCCCGCGATGATCAGCAGGATGACGGGCAGGGACAGCTTGCGGCGGCCGCCGCCCTTCCTGGGCGCGGTGCTCGCCATCGAGACCGTGCTCGTGGACTCGCTCATGCCGCAACCTCTTCCTTGTTCTTGCGCGCCTGGGCCGCGAGTTCCTCGCCGACCTTCTGCTGCTGCCGGCGCAGTCCGTACTGGCGGACGATCTCGTAGGACACGACGACCGCGATCACGATCAGGCCCTGCATGATCGTGGCGAGTTCCTTCTCGTAGCCCGCAAGGCCCAGGCCCTCGGCCGTCTTGTCCAGGAAGGCGAAGAGCAGTGAGGCGAAGAGGATGCCGATCGGGTTGTTGCGGCCGAGCAGGGCGATGCCGATGGCCGTGAAGCCGACGCCCACCGGGAAGCTCAGGCTGTACGTGTGGGTCTGGCCGAGCAGCATCGGCATGCCGGCGAGACCCGCCATGGCGCCGGAGATCAGCATCGCGGTGAGGATCATCCGCCGGGAGTCGACGCCGCTCGCCTGCGCGGCGGACTCGCTGGCGCCGGTGGCGCGCAGGTCGAAGCCGAAGCGGGTGCGGTTGAGCACGAACCAGTAGACGATGCCGAGCGCGAAGGCGACGAACGTGAAGCCGTAGATGAACCCGCCCTGGCCCATGTCCAGACCGGGGAACCAGCCGGACTCGGCGATCTCACCGGTCGTCAGGTCGTTGGAGCCCGGCGGCTGCACGCCGAGGTTCTTGGGCAGGATCAGCCAGGCGATCAGGCTGGTGGCGATGGCGTTCAGCATGATCGTGGAGACGACTTCGCTGACGCCGCGGGTGGTCTTCAGGACACCCGCGATACCGGCCCAGAACGCTCCGACCGCCATGGCGACGAACACGATCAGCAGGATGTGCAGCGGCCCGGGCAGCTCGACCGCCGCACCGACGACCGCCGCCAGCATCACGGCGAGGCGGTACTGGCCGTCGACGCCGATGTTGAACAGGTTCATCCGGAAGCCGATGGCGACGGCGAGTGCGGCCAGGTAGTAGATGCCCGTCTGGTTGACGATCAGCACCTGGACGTCGGTGAACTCGAGCTGCTCCGCCATGAGCCGGTACGGCTCGAAGGGGTTGCGGTCCGAGAGGAGCAGCACCACGGAGGTGAGCAGGAAGGCCACGACCAGCGCGAGCACCGGGCCGGCCAGGCCCAGGATCAGCCGGTCCTTGTCGAACTTCTTCATCGGCCCTCACCGTTCTCAGGCTGCTCGTGGTGCTCGAGGTGGCCGCTGGCCGCGCCGGTCATGGCCGAACCCAGCTCCTCGGGGGTGATCGTGGCGGGGTCGGCGTCGGCGACCAGGCGGCCGCGGTACATCACCCGCAGGGTGTCGGAGAGCCCGATGAGCTCGTCCAGGTCGGCGGAGATCAGCAGGACGGCCAGGCCCTCGCGGCGCGCCTCGCGGATCTGGTCCCAGATCTGCGCCTGTGCGCCGACGTCCACACCGCGGGTGGGGTGGGCGGCGATGAGCAGCTTGGGCGCGTGGCTCATCTCGCGGCCGACGATCAGCTTCTGCTGGTTGCCGCCGGACAGGGAGGCGGCGGTGACCTCGATGCCGGGCGTGCGCACGTCGTACTCGCGGACGATGCGCTCGGTGTCCTTGCGGGCGGCCTTGAGGTCGAGCAGACCGCGCTTGCTGTTGGGACGCTCGGTGACGTGGCCGAGGATGCGGTTCTCCCACAGCGGGGACTCCAGCAGCAGTCCGTGCCGGTGGCGGTCCTCGGGGATGTAGCCGATGCCGCCCTCGCGCCGCCGGCGGGTGGGCGCCTGGGAGATGTCGGTGGAGTCCAGGGTGATGACGCCGCCGTCGGGCATGCGCAGGCCGATGAGCGCCTCGATGAGCTCGGTCTGGCCGTTGCCCTCGACGCCGGCGATGCCCATGACCTCGCCCTTGTGGATGGTGAAGCCGATACCGTCGAGGACTTCGCGGACGACGCCGTCGGGGTCCGTCTCGGTGAGCCGCAGTCCGTCGACCGTGAGCATCGGGATGTCCGTGACCGTCGACTCCCGGGTCTCCGGCGAGGGCAGCTCGCTGCCGACCATCAGCTCGGCGAGCTGCTTGGTCGTGGTGGCCTTCGGGTCGGCGGTGCCGACGGTCGTGCCGCGGCGGATGACGGTGATCTCGTCGGCGACCGACAGCACCTCGCCCAGCTTGTGCGAGATGAAGATGACGGTCAGGCCCTCGGCCTTGAGCTCGCGCAGGTTGGCGAAGAGCGCGTCGACCTCCTGCGGCACGAGGACAGCCGTCGGCTCGTCCAGGATCAGGGTGCGGGCGCCGCGGTAGAGGACCTTGAGGATCTCCACGCGCTGGCGGTCGGCGACGCCGAGCTGTTCGACGAGGACGTCGGGGCGCACGCCGAGGCCGTAGGCGTCGGAGATCTCCTGGATCTTCCTGCGGGCGCGGGAGCCGATGCCGTACAGCTTCTCGCCGCCGAGGACGACGTTCTCCAGCACGGTGAGGTTGTCGGCCAGCATGAAGTGCTGGTGGACCATGCCGATGCCGCGGGCGATGGCGTCGGCGGGGCTGGAGAAGGCGACCTGGTCGCCGTCGACGGTGATGGTGCCCTCGTCCGGCTTCTGCATGCCGTAGAGGATCTTCATCAGGGTGGACTTGCCGGCGCCGTTCTCACCGACGAGGGCGTGCACGGTGCCCTTGCGGACGGTGATGTCGATGTCGTGGTTGGCGACGACGCCGGGGAAGCGCTTGGTGATGCCGCGCAGTTCCACGGCAGCAGCCAACGGCGGTGACGGACTGGACGCGTTGATGACGCACTCTCCTTGGCGGGACAGGGAGCCGGCAGGTCGGGGCGGGCGGCTGCTGGCGGGCAGGCGGGAAGGGCGGAGATCGGCGGGCAGGGGATGGGGCGAAGTTATCGCGCCGAGGAGGGTTCTACGCGCGTAGCGATCCCGAATGAGGAAAACCGGTGGCCATAACTCGGCCCGGGCCCGCGGTGTGCGGGTCCCGGACCGAGTCCGGCTGAGGACCGGGTCGCCTCCGGCTCGTTACGGAGCCGTCTTGACCTTGATCGTGCCGGCGATGATGTCGGCCTTGGCCTTGTCGATCGCGGCGACGACGTCGGTCATCTTGGTGAAGGCCGGGTTGGACTTGGCCAGGGCGACACCGTCGTCCTGGAGGCCGTAGCGGATCTCACCGTTCTGCGGCTTGCCGTCCTGGACCGACTTGATCAGGTTGAACACGGCGCCCGAGACGTTCTTGGTCACCGAGGTCAGGATCTGGTCCTTGTAGGCGGCCAGGCCCTTCTGGTTGTACTGGTCCGAGTCGACGCCGATGGCCCACTTCTTGGCCTTGGCGGTCGCCTCGATGGAACCCGCACCGGCGAGACCGGCGGCCGCGTAGATCACGTCGGCGCCCGCGTCGAGCTGGCCCTGCGCCGCGGCCTTGCCGAGGTCCGGCTTCGAGAAGCCTCCGAAGTCCGGCGGCTGGGTCAGGTACTGGACCTTGACGTTGACGTTCTTGTCGGTGTCCTTGACACCCTGGACGAAGCCCGCCTCGAACTTCTTGATCAGCGGGGTCTCGACACCGCCGATGAAGCCGACCGTCTTGGACTTGGTCACCTTGGCGGCGGCGACGCCGGCCAGGTAGGAGCCCTGCTCCTCGTTGAAGACGAGGTTGGCGATGTTCGGGCCGGTCTTCGAGGTGTCGTCGATGAGACCGAAGGTGGTCTTCGGGAACTTCGGCGCGACCTCGGCGATGGCCGGGGCGTAGGCGAAGCCGACGCCGATCACCGGGTTGTTGCCGGCGCGGGCCAGGGCGGTGAGGCGCTGGACCTTGTCCGGGTCGCCCTCACCCTCGCTGGGCTCCTGCTCGGTGCCCTGGATGTCGAGTTCCTTCTCGGCCTTCTCCAGACCGGCGAACGCGGCGTCGTTGAAGGACTGGTCGCCGCGGCCACCGATGTCGTAGGCGATGGCGGCCTTGCCGCCCTTGTCGTCCGAACCTGCGGAGGACGACGAGTCGCTGCCACACGCGGTGGCAGACAGTGCGAGAGCCGCGGACGCGATGCCCACGGTGGCGATCCTGGTGATCCGGCGCACTGGGGGGCTCCTTAAACCTGACCGAAAGCGCCACTTCCGGCGCTGGGTTCGCGGCGATCGTAACGCGCGTAGATGTCAGTTAAGGACCCGTTCATCAGTCGTTATCGGATCGTCGCGAACAAGCCACGACACCTTGCACGGCGTGCCGGGGCGGGCGCACAGCGTCCGCGCCCCGGCGTGTCGTCGGCGGCCACCGGGCTCGGGCCTCCGTACGGAGTCCGAGCCGGGCGGATGCCTCAGCGGGCCCCGAGACCGTCCAGCAGCGCCGCGGCGGTGAACAGCTCGACACCGGCCGTGATGGCCTCCTCGTCGACGTCGAAGTCCCCGCGGTGCAGATCGCGTCGTGTGGTGTCGCCGGGGGTCCGCACGCCGAGGCGGGCCATGGCGCCGGGCACGTGCTCCAGGTACCAGGAGAAGTCCTCGCCGCCGAGGCTCTGCTCGGTGTCCTCGATCGCATACGATCCCCGGCGCGCGGCGTGCGCGTCCCGCAGCAGCTCGGTGACGGCCGGGTCGTTGACGACGGGCGGCACCCCGCGGATGTAGTCGATCTGCGACTTGGCCCGGTGCAGCGTGGCGATCTCGTCGATCGCGGCGTGCACCAGGTCGGGGGCCTCGCGCCAGCCCGCGAGGTCCAGGCAGCGCACGGTGCCGGAGAGCTCGGCGTGCTGCGGGATCACGTTGGGCGCGTGACCGGCCGTGATGCGGCCCCAGGTGACGGCCAGGCCGGAGCGCGAATCGACGCGGCGGGAGA
Organism: Streptomyces sp. NPDC049597; assembly: GCF_040675505.1. Lineage (NCBI taxonomy): Bacteria > Bacillati > Actinomycetota > Actinomycetes > Kitasatosporales > Streptomycetaceae > Streptomyces > Streptomyces sp. NPDC049597. Next base: position 36,386 of record NZ_JBFAOY010000017.1, on the reverse strand, counting down.
GCAGCGCCGGGACCTCGATGGCGAGCTTGGCGGCCGCGGTGACCATGTCCGTCGTCAGGTGCGGCCGGGCGGTGTGGCCGCCGGGCCCGTCGAGGGCGACCTCGATCCGGTCACAGGCCGAGGTGATCGGGCCGGGCCGCAGTCCGACGGAACCCGCGTCGACCCGGGGGTCGCAGTGAACCGCGACGATCTTGCCGACTCCGTCGAGGACGCCGCATTCGATCGCGTCGGCCGCGCCGCCGGGCAGGACCTCCTCGGCGGGCTGGAAGAGCAGCCGCACCGGCTGCGTCAGCAGGCCCTGCCGGTCGAGCTCGGCGAGCACCAGTCCGGCCCCGAGGACGGCGGTCGTGTGCACGTCGTGGCCGCAGGCGTGGGCGCGGTCGGGCACGGTGGAGCGGTAGGGGACCCCGCTCTTGGTGTCCGGGATGGGAAGGGCGTCGATGTCGGCGCGGATGGCGAAAAGGGGCCGTCCGGGAGCGGAGTCCGTGCCGATGTCGCAGATGAGGCCGGTGCCCATGGCGAGGACCTGCGGCTTCAGGCCCGCCTGCTCGAGGCGGTCCTTGATCGCCGCGGTGGTGCGGAACTCCTGGTTCCCGAGCTCGGGGTGCATGTGGAGGTCGCGCCGGAAGGCGACGAGCTCCGTACGCAACGGCTCGGTCAGCCTGCCGGGCAGTACGGCGTCGCCCGGCATCGCGCCCGTGCGGGGCGCTGCGTCTGCGCCGGGCGTCTCGGCTTCTTCGGACTCGCGGGACATCAACTGGTTCACCCAGTGAAGGGTATGCCCCTCAAGCCCCCAACTGCCGTGCGATCAACAAAAGATCAGCCTCATAGGCGAAGGAAACCCGGTGGGACGTGCATAGTCGGTCACCGTTGTGGGTAAGCTCACTCGCCCTCTTTGTCAGGTCGGCTCTGCTGCCGGACGCCGGTCGCACCCCTTCAAGCGGGCGCGGGCAGCCGGTGCACATCCCGCGCCGTGCCCGTGACGACAGCGAGAAACCCCTGGGCACGCGGCGATGCGCTCGCCCTCAGCCACTCCGGCGCGATGTCGCAGACCGCGACCTTGATCCCCGTGCCCGCGAGGGCCAGCGGGAGGGTGTGCACGACCGTCGAGGGAAAACTCAGCACCGTTGAGCCTATCGGGCCCCTGCGGGCGATCAGCTCCAGCGGCAGGTCCGGGCGGACCACTTCCAGGCCCGTCTCGGCGGCGAGCCGGTGCAGCTTGTCGGCGCTCTCCCTGCGGTGGGCGAAGTAGCGGGTGGCGCCGTGGGCGCGGGCCAGCGTCGCGACCGCGTCCAGGTACTGCTCCAGGTCCACCACGCCCGTCTCCACCAGCGAGGTCCCGACCATGTCGGCGCCCCGCGTGAGGGTCGGCGGCCCGAAGCGCTCCCGCGTCCAGGCGAAGCCGTTCACCGTGACGGTGATCCCCGGCGCCGGCTCCACGGGCATCGACGTGAAGACCTCGACGGTGCGGGACCGCGACGGGCTCAGCCTGCGCCGGGCCATGAAGGTCACCGGTGCGAGCACCAGCTCGCGCGGGCCGCGGCGCCCGCCGCGGCGGTGCCAGCGCACCAGCTGCTCCCCGCGGGCGACCTGAGCGACGAACTCCATGGTCGCCGTGCCGTCGTCAACCACGGTGAGGTCCTTGCCCCCGACGAGCGTCAGCAGGAGCTGGACGTAGCGGGAGAACGGGTCCCCTATCACGATCCGCTCCGCCCGGCGCAGAATCGGGCCGAGTTCGCGGATGGTCCGCAGGGGAGCGCCGGCCCCGCCGCGCGCCTCCTGCCAGCGGACGGTGAACCCCTCGCCGCGTGCCAGCTCCGCCATGCGGCGCAGCTGGCCCCGTGACATGGGGTCGGTCGGGGACAGGACGACCACGGTGAGGTCGGCCGCGGGATCACCGGTCGGGGCGGCACCGGAACCGGCGTGGGCCCACTCCAGGACGTTCAGGAGCTGGACCGGGCTCTCGACGAACGCGAGATTCACTGGTTTCACCTCGTGATGCCGGATCGGCGCGCCCGGCGGGGCCGGGGGCCTGGATGGATACGGCCGCGCGCGCCGGGCCCCGCGGGGTCCACGCGATGCGTGCGTGGCCCGGCCTGTGCGGGCACCCCGCGTCGCCCGCGCCGGGCGCGAGCGGCCCGGCGCGGCGGGGGCGGCGCCGCCGTGGCGGCACGGCCGTCAGACCGCGGCAGGCTCACGGTCGTCCGCCTCGGCCACGACGCCGGCCACGCGGCGCAGCTTCTTCATGGGGCCGAGCTCGCTCTCGTAGACCTTCTTGACGCCGTCGCCGAGCGACTCCTCCACGACGCGGATGTCGCGGACGAGGCGGGTCAGGCCCTGCGGCTCCACGGAGGCGGCCTGGTCGGAGCCCCACATGGCGCGGTCGAGGGTGATGTGGCGCTCGATGAAGGCGGCGCCCAGGGCGACGGCCGCGAGGGTGGTCTGCAGACCCGTCTCGTGGCCGGAGTAGCCGATCGGGACGTTCGGGTACTCGGCCTGGAGCGTGTTGATCACGCGCAGGTTGAGCTCCTCGGCCTTCGCGGGATACGTCGAGGTGGCGTGGCAGAGCAGGATGTTCTCGCTGCCCAGGACCTCGACCGCGTGGCGGATCTGCTTCGGGGTGGACATGCCGGTCGACAGGATGATCGTGCGGCCGGTGGCGCGCAGGGCGCGCAGCAGTTCGTCGTCCGTCAGGGAGGCGGAGGCGACCTTGTGCGCCGGGACGTCGAACTTCTCCAGGAAGGCGACGGCCTCGGTGTCCCACGGGGAGGCGAACCAGTCGATGCCGCGCTTCTTGCAGTGCTCGTCGATCGCGCGGTACTCGTCCTCGCCGAACTCGACGCGGTGGCGGTAGTCGATGTACGTCATACGGCCCCAGGGGGTGTCGCGCTCGATGTCCCACTGGTCGCGCGGCGTGCAGATCTCCGGCGTGCGCTTCTGGAACTTGACCGCGTCGCAGCCCGCGTCGGCGGCCACGTCGATCAGCTTGAACGCGTTCTCCAGGTCGCCGTTGTGGTTGATGCCGATCTCGCCGGTGACGTAGACGGGGCGGCCGGGGCCGGCGGTCTTGCTGCCGAGGGTGCGCAGACGGGTGGTGCTCATGGGGGGTCTTTCCTTACTTCTCGGGGGACAGGGGGGTGGTTTCAGGGGTGTGGAGGTGCGGGCCGAGGAGCCAGGCGGCGATCTCGCGGATCGCGCCCTCTCCGCCCGGCGTGGCGGTCACGGCCCGCGCGGCGGCGCGTACGGAGTCGTGCGCGCTCGCGACGGCGACGGGCCAGCCGACGAGGTGGAAGCAGGGGAGGTCGTTGACGTCGTTGCCGACGTAGAGCACGCGCTCGGGCGCGATCCCCTTGTCCTCGCACCACTGCTTGAGCGCGAGGTCCTTGCGGTCGATGCCGTGCAGGACGGGGACCTGGAGCTTGCGGGCGCGGGCGGCGACGACCGGGTTCTGCTCGGTGGACAGGATCAGCAGCTCCAGTCCGGCCCTGCGCAGGTGGGCGACGCCGAGGCCGTCGCCGCGGTGGACCGCGACGATCTCGCGGCCGTCCGCGTCGATGAGGACCCGGTCGTCGGTCTGGGTGCCGTCGAAGTCCAGGACGACCGCGTCGACGTCCTCGCGGGCGGGCAGCGCGGCGGCGTCCAGCAGGGGCGCGAGCGCCCGGGCGCGGGCCAGGTCGTGCGGGTCGTCGACCTCGAGGACGCGGGCGGGGTCGGTGCGCACGAGGGCGGTGCGGCCGAAGAACCGGTGGCCGGCCTCGCGGAAGCCGGCGGCGTCCATCGCGTACGCGGCGCCGGTCTCCAGGAAGTCCTGCGGACGGTCCTGCCGGCGGGGCCGGAAGGACGCGTCATGGTTGACGCCGTAGCCGGATCCGGTGGCCGTCGCGGTGTCGACGAGGACGGCGGTGGAGCCGACGACCTGCGCCACGGCGGGGTCCGCCGCGTCGGCGGGCTCGCTCTCGCGCCACACGAAGCCGTGGAAGGGGGCGACGGTCACCGCGCTGTCCGCGCCGTCCTCGACGACCGCGCGGGCGACGCCCTCGATGTCCTCGCGGGCGATGAACGGGCTGGTGCACTGGACGAGCAGCACCACGTCGACGCGGTCGCCGTGCATGGCCTCGTGCGCGTCCATGGCGTGCAGGACGGCGGACTCGCTGGTGGCCGTGTCGCCGGCGATGGCGGCGGGCCGCAGCACGACCTCGGCGCCCGCGCCGCGTGCGGCCGCCGCGATGTCGGCGTCGTCGGTGGACACGGCGACGTGGGTGACCAGCGGCGCGTCGAGGCAGGCGCGCACGGCGCGCGCGACGAGCGGCACACCGGCGACGGGCGCCAGGTTCTTGGCCGGGACGCCCTTGGATCCGCCCCGGGCGGGGATCACGGCGAGAACGGTCATCGGGGCTCCTGAGCAGTACGGGTGCGGTTCGGCCCGGATCCGGCCGGGCCGGACGCCGGACGGCGGTTGGGGCTGTGCGCGGGGCACGTCGGGTTCGGCCCCGAACCGCCCGGACCAGGTGCCGGACGCTCTGTCCGGCTGTGCGCCGGGCGCGTCGCGTGCGGCCCGGCTACGGCCTGACGGGGCACCCGACGGCGGGGCGGGCCGGGTACCGGTCCGTGGGGTGCCGGGCGGGCGGCGTCGGCGCGGGTCACAGTTCGCCCATCCGGCGGATGACCGGGGCCACGCGCTGGACGCCGTGGCGGTAGGCGCCGCGCGCCGCCTCGCGGACCGCGTCCCGTACCACCCGGCGCAGGCCCGTGACCTCCGCCTTCGGGGTCGCGCCGGGCAGCGGGGCGCCGTCGGGGGCGAGGTGGTGGCGGGCGAGGATGGTCGGCAGGTAGCCGGGCGCCGTGCTCGGCGTGTAGTACGGGGTGATCGGCCCGGGCCCGTCGCCGAGCAGCAGCTTCGCGACCCGCGCCCGGGCCTCGTCGAAGGAGCTCTCGTACGAGCCGTCGGCCGCCACGCCCTGACGGGCCAGCCACTCGGCGTCGGGCACGGGACGGTGGCCGCTGTCGAGGCGGTCCCAGGACGTCAGCAGGCCCGAGCCGAGGAAGTGGTGGTTGCCGAGCACCTCGCGCACGCCGAGGTCGCTGAGGATCGCGGTGGGAATGCGGCGGTGCAGGGACTCCAGCGCGGCAGTGGAGGAGACCGTGACGAGCAGGTCCGTGCGGTCCAGGACCTCGCCCATGTTCCCGTAGACCAGGCGGAAGTTGGCCGGCAGTCCGCCGGGCAGCCGGTCCGCCAGCTTCTGGTACGGCAGCTCCTCCAGGTGCGTGGTGTGCTCGCCCGGCTTCGACCGGAGCTTGAGCAGGACCTCGCGCCGCGGGTGCAGCCGGGCGTGCTCGACGAGGCGGCGCAGCAGGTATGTACGGTCGGCGCGGCTGTCCGGCACGGAGGGCTGGGCGGCGAAGACGACGGTGTCGCGGCCCTCCTCCTGCCGGTACGGGGCGCCGCCGAGGAAGGGCAGCGCGGCCTCGGTGACGGCCGAGGCGTCGGCGCCCACACCCTCGTACACGGCGCGGAAACGGTCCGCGTCGTGGCGGGAGTTGGCGAGGACGACATCGGCGCCGTGGCGCAGCAGCAGCCCGTCGGCGAGCTTCTCGTAGACGACGCCCACGTAGCCGGTGACGACGACGGGCCGGCGCGTCAGGCCCAGCGCGGCGAGGCCGTGCAGCATGGCCTGCACACCGCCGCCGACGAGCGCGAGGACGACGACGTCGTACGAGCCGTCCTCGACCGCCCGCAGGAACTCGTTCCCCGTCACCTCGCGCATCGCGTCGGCGCGTACGCCCACCTCGGCGAGCTGGCGGGGCGTCGGGGTGGCCCGGCCGCGCAGCAGGAAACCGCTCAGCTCCATGGAGGTGCTCGGGGCGATACGGCGCGCGGTGAGCGCACCCCATTTCCACCGGGTGTCGGAGTCGGCGAGTACGGCTACCCGTACGGCCTCGCTGGTACGTGTTGGCACGTCGAGGACGCTAGGAAGGCATTTCGTTTCACGGCCCAACTCGACTGCAACAACGGGTTAACAGAGCGCCTACGGACGGGGAGAGCACCCCGGAAACGGGCGGGTTAACAAAGTCGACGCTCTGCGTTCACCTCCCATCCGTCCGACAGTCGATACGAATGCCGTGTGGCGACCTAGCGTCGCGCAGGTGGTTAAGCTCTCCGTCATCGTGCCGTTCTACAACGTGCAGACATACGCCCCGGACACACTGAAAAGCCTGCAGGCGAACGCCCGCGAGGACTTCGAGTTCCTTCTCGTCGACGACTGCTCGACGGATGGCACTCCGGAGATCCTGGAGCGGGCGGAGCGCTCGGTTCCGGGCGCTGTCCTGATCAGACATGAGCAGAACGGCGGGCTGGCCACCGCCCGCAACACCGGTCTGGACGCCGCGCGCGGCGAGTACATCACCTTCCTCGACGGCGACGACTGGCTGGCGCCCGGGCACTTCGAGGCGCTGCTCGCCGCCCACGAGAGCCTCGGCGTCGACTTCGTGCGCACGGACCACGTCCAGTGCACGGCCCGCGAGCGCAAGGTGCACCGGGCGCCCGTCGGCCGGCGCGGCGAGGTGCTGCGGCCCCGCGACTGGATCCTGCCCGCCGACCGCTCCACGGGCGTCGACTACCCCTACGCGTGGGCCGGGATGTACCACCGCAGGCTCGTCGACCAAGGGCTGCTGCACTTCACGCACGGGCTGCGCACCGCGGAGGACCGGCCGTGGATCTGGCGGCTGCACCGCGAGGCGGAAACGTTCGCGACGATCAGCCGGCTCGGAATCTTCTACCGGCGCGGAGTCGCTTCCTCGCTCACGCAGATCGGCGACATCCGGCAGCTCGATTTCATCAAGGCATTCGACCAGGTGCTCCAGGAAACGGCGAATGACCCGGAGGCCGACCGCCTTCTTCCGAAAGCCGTCCGTACATACTGTGCCGTCATTTCCCACCACTTGGGATCGATCGAAAGGTTCGAGCCCGCCGTGGCACGGAAATTGCGCACCATGAGTGCCGCCGCCCTGAAGCGCATGCCGCAGGACGTTCTCAACGAGGCGCTCGACTCGATGGACATCGAGCGTGCCTCCCGGCTCCGCCGGGTGCGCCGCCGCCCCGCCCCGCTCACCGTGGAGGCGGCGGCCTGATGCCCACCACCCAGATCTTCTACGCGTCCTCCCTGTACGGAGCGGCGACCGTGGCCGCCGCGATCGACAGCGGCTGCTTCGCCGCCGCGGACCGGCGGCTCCTGCTCGTCGCCAACAACGCGACCACGCCCGAGACCACGCCGTCCCTGGACCAGATGCCCGGCTTCGAGCGGCTGCGCGGCCGCTTCGACGGGGTGCTGTCGTGGAACGAGGCCATCTCCCCCTTCCACCCGGGCGGCTGGTCGCCGCGCCAGGACGACATCCCCCTGTGGGAGAGGTATCTGCGGCAGCTGTGGGACCTCGGCGACGACCGGGTCGAGCTGGCCGTCGAGTCGATCCAGGTCGCGCCGGCCCTGGCGATCGCCCAGCTGTTCCCGGACGCGGCGCTCGACGTGTACGCGGACGGGCTGATGAGCTACGGCCCCACGCGCAACAAGATCGACCCACTGGTCGGCGAACGGGTGCGGCGGCTGTTCCACCTGGACCTGGTGCCGGGGCTCCGGCCCATGCTGCTCGCCGAGTTCGGGGCCGAGCCGCAGCTCGTACCGACCGAGGCGTTCGTCAAGATCGTCGCGGAACTGTCGGACGGCCTGCCGGAAGCCGTACCCGGTGTCGGCGAGGGGCCGGCGCTTCTGCTGGGCCAGTACCTCGCGGCACTCGGCATCCTCACGCCCGCGGAGGAGGAGGCGCAGCACCTGCGCATGCTCAGGGCCGCGGTCGAACGGGGCCACCGCGACGTCGTGTTCAAACCGCACCCGACGGCCCCGGCCTCCTGGACCCGCACGCTGGAGCGCGAGGCGCAGACGCTGGGCGTCGACCTCACGGTGGTGGACCGGCCCCTGCTCGCCGAGGTGCTCTACCGGCAGCTGCGGCCGAACCTGGTCGCGGGCTGCTTCTCGACGGCGCTGTTCACGGCGGCCACCTTCTACGGCATCCCCGTCGCGCGGCTGGGCACGGAGCCGCTGCTCGACCGGCTCACGCCGTACCAGAACAGCAACCGAGTGCCGCTGACGGTGGTCGACGCGCTGGTCCCGGACCTCGCGGAGGGCGCGGCCGGAGCGCCGGCCGAGGCGGACGAACGGCTCACGGGTCTGCTGAGCGCGGTGGGCTTCGCGATGCAGCCGCAGATCCGCGCGGATCTGCGGCCGGCGGCGGAACGCTTCCTCAGCACGGCGCTCGACGCGTCGACGGCGCGCTACTTCAAGCGCCGCCGCCTTACGGTTCTGGGCCTGCCGGGCGGCCTCCCGGTCCCCCGCCACGCGGCGGTACGCCGGGTGGTGCGCCGTGCGCGCCGCCTGAAGCGCGCGCTGACCTGACACCGGGGCACGCGGCGCCTGCGGCGGGCTGGTCCCCTTCCCGCCCTCCGCCTACGGCCTGCGGCCCTGCGCCCTGGCGGGCGCGGGCGTCCCGGGGCGCAGCCCCGGGCCCCCCACCCCACTCCGCGCGGTGCCCTCACCCCTACGGCATGGCGGCCGTAGAAGGAATCCCCCCGGACCCCGGGGACGTCCGGGACTTCGCCCTGGCCCCGCATCCCACTCCGCGCGGTGTCCTCAGACACCCGTACGGTCTGGCCGCCGCGGGAGGCCCCCGCCTCAACGGGGGCATGCCCCCGACTCCGCGGCCCTGCGCCCCGGCGGGCGCGGGCGTCCCGGGGCGCAGCCCCGGGCCCCGCACCGCACTCCGCGCGGTGCCCTCACCCCCACGGCATGGCGGCCGTAGAAGCGCCCCCTGGACCCCGTGCCCTCGCGCCTCAACGGGCGCGGACGTCCGGGACTTCGCCCGAGGCCCCGCACCCCACTCCGCCCGGTGTCCTCAGACACGTGTACGGGCTGGCCGCCGCGGGAGGCCAACCCGCGGACTCCCCGGCCCTGCGCCCCGGCGGGCGCGCGCCTCCAGAGGCGCAGCCCCGGCCCCACGAGAAGAGCCGCCGTCGGCGCGGTGACTGCGCCGACGGCGGCTGTCTTCACCCCTGCGTCAGAACAGGCCCTTGAACCCGTTCCAGCCACCGGTGCCGATCAGCACCCGGCCGCCGTACGTACCGGCCCCCGTGGAGGCGTACCGCCACAGCTTCCCTGCGGTGTCCCGCGCCAGCAGATCGGCGCGTCCGTCACCGGACAGGTCGCCGACCCCGACGAGAGCGGAGTACACGCCCCACCCGCTGCCGACCCGCACGCGCGGGGTCACGCCACCGGTGGAAGTCCCGTAGTACCGCCAGAGCACCCCGGCGGAGTCGAGCCCGAGCAGGTCGCCACGCCCGTCCCCGTTCAGGTCCCCGGCCCCGACGATCCGCTTGTACAGCTTCCAGTTGGTGCCGATCCGCACCCGCGACTTCAGCCGGTGATCGGCCGTACCGGCGTAGAAGTACACGTCACCGCTGGATGCCTGACGGGCAACCAGGTCGACGAACCCGTCGCCGTTGACATCGCCGGATGACGTCAGCTGGTCGTACTGCCCCCAGCCGGATCCGATCAGCGTGTAGGGCGACGAAGCGGTGACGACCTTTCCGCACCCGGGCCGATACGCCCGCAGCTGGTCCCCGACCCGCACCAGCACGTCCCCGCACCGGTCGCCGTTCACGTCACCGAAGGGCACGAGCACCGAGTTGGCGGCGAACGTTGCGCCGGATCCGGCGACACGGGAGGACAACGCGCCCGTACCCGTCCCCCGGTACAGCGACACGGCCCCGACGGAGTCCGTCACCAGCAGGTCACCGAACCCGTCGTCCCCGGCCATGTCCCGCCACACGGGGGCGCCACCGCTCACGGCCAGGGTCCCGGACGCGGCGAGATCTGCCCCCTGCCCGTCGGCCGGCTTGACGGCCAGGCTCCACGTGTAGGCCCCGTTGACGACGAGCTTCCCGTTCGCGTCCTTCCAGTCCCACGACGGCGCGACCAGACCACGGGCCTCGCCCCCGGTCAGCGTCCGCACGACCTTGCCGGTCGCCTTGTGCTTCAGCACCAGCGACCACGAGGCCCCCGGCTTCGAAAGCCACCACCGCGGCTTCCATGCCCCGGCCTCGATGTCGGCGGCCGGGGTGTCGGCGTCGATGACGGCGATCCGGGAGGCGGGGACGCCCGACGGGACGATCCGCACCCGCCGGTCCTCGCCCGTGTAGGCGACGTGGCCGCCGAAGCGGTCGACGGTCCACCCGGCCCGTCGCGCGGTCCGGTCCCCGAGCTCGGCGGCCGTGGCGACCACTCGCTGCGGAAGGTCCGCTTCCATACCGCTGGCCGGGAGGCCGTTGTGCAGGTCGACGAGGGTGAGGCCGGCCGCGTCCGAGCGGCGGACAAGGTAGCCGTCGCCGAGGAGCGTCGCGTCGGGGCCGAGCTTCAGGGAGCGCTTGGCCTGCCGGTCGTAGACGCCGGCGCCCTTGAAGTCGTGCCAGTAGTCGCTGCAGCGCCAGTACACCCAACGGCCCACGGCCTGGAGGTCGCTGGGGACGCAACCCGCGTCGAAGGACTCGCCGGCGGCACCTGTCGACAGGTTCTTCGCCGCCACCTGTGTCGTCACGCCCGAGCTGGTGTCGTCCCACCGGCCGAGGGCGCTCCACAGCGTGTTGCCCCAGACGGAGGCGGCCACCGGCTTCCGCTTCACCAGCACGTTCCCGGTGTCGGCGTCCTTGAAGTGCAGGACCGCCTGCTCACCGCCCGACGCCTGGTTCACGACACCGAACCGGCCGGAGAGGTCGACGAGTTGCGGGCTGCTGAGCCCCGAGGTCACCCTCGGCCCCCACGGGGCGGCGCCGTTCCGGTAGAGCATGGTCACGTCGTGCTCGGTCGCCGCCTTGCGGCCGTGGTGCCCGTCGCCGCTCGCGAACATGGTGACGCAGTAGGTGCCGTAGACCGGGCTGCACGAGTCGTCGTCCCGGCCGGACACGAAGCCGTCGACCGTCGAGTTCAGCTCCTCCGGACGGCCCGAGGTCTTCAGCCAGGTGCTGCGATAGCCGCCGATGGAGGTGCCGGGGCTGTAGTACTTCGAGTCGTCGGCCGTGGTGAGGATGCCGCTGCCGAGCGAGATGCCGGCCGGCTTGGCCTCCCGGTCCTCGATGTCCGCGAGGCGCTTGCGGGTGACGGTGCCGTCCGAGGCGGGGGTGAAGAGGTAGTACCCCCAGTCGAGGGCGCCGTAGGTGGTTCTCTCTTCTGCGCCGGCCACCAGGAGCGAGCCGTCGGGCGTACGGTGCACCGAGGGCGAGGCGACGGCCAGCAGGGACTTGTTCCAGCTCCCGGTGACGTCGCGCAGGACGAGATGGTTGCCCCGGTACTCGTTGTCGCCGGGGTTGGGCGGGGAAACGGTGACCAAGTCGTCGCCGAGGCGCCGGACGACGTCGCTATGGGCCACCTCCCGCAGGTCGAGGGTGGTCGGCTCCGCATCCAGGTCGTCACGGCGGTACACCTGGGCCGCGTAGCTGGACGGGGCGCCGAGGTGGAAGACGGTGTCCCGGTCGAAAGAGACGCTCTCGCCCTCCGTGGAGAGGGCCTTCACGCTCCCGGTGGCGAGGTCGACGACCCACCACCCCTGGGACATCGTGCTGTCCTCCCACTTGATGCCGCGGACGGCGACGGACCGGGCGTCGCCTTCGCTGATGGTGAGGGTCCACCCCTCCGGCAGGCCCTCCAGTGCCTGGTCCCGCACCTCGCCGTTCTCCAGGTGCAGGAGGTGCAGGCTCGTCGCGGCCCTCTCGGTACCGGTCCGGGTGATGACGGTGTCGCCGTAGGTCGCGACGTACGTCTGGCCCTCCGGGATCGGGACCGTGGTCGACGTTCCGCTGCCGGCCCGCTGCTGGAGCGTCACATGCGGCGTCGGGGAGTCCGTGTAGAGGGCGATGGTGTCGGAGCCGTTGCCGAAGCCCCCCGGGTACCGGGCGAAGCGGAACTCGTCCACGTCGTAGGCGAGCGGCTCGGGCAGCCGGTGGTCGAGGACGGTGGTCGCACCGGTGGCGTAGTCGATCCAGCGGAGGCGGTCGTCACCCTCCTGGGCGGTGAGGAAGCCGGTCTCGCCGGCGTTCAGGACGATGGTGGCGCGGGGCACGAAGCGTGCGCCCGGAGTGATGACGACGGGATCGGCGGACGCGCCGGGGGTCTCGGCGACGGCCGTCCCCGCGGCGGTGCCGATTCCGGCGGTCACGGCAAGCGTGACGGTGAGAGCGATACGGCCGAGCGCGCGCTGGCGCGTGGCCCGCCTGTTCAGCGGACGAATCACGAAAAAGTCCCTCCCCAGGGCGATCGACACAGGGGGGGCGCTCAAGGAACCGCCGCTCGTCCCTGCGCGAGCAGGGCGACAGTAGCAGGAGCGATCAGCGCACGACATCCGGTTTCGAACCTGTTCAAGGGCCAACCGCGGTCCGCGTCGGGCCGCATGCCGGATCCGGGCCGCGGGCCCCACCCGGGCGGGCCGCCTGCCTCGCGCAAGCGGTCACGCGCTGCTGAACGAGAGCTTCACCGCGAAGCCGAGGAACAGCGCGCCTGCCGCGGACGTCGCTCCGGCCGAGAGCCGCCTGCGCCGGCGGAAGGCGGCGGCGAGCCGTGTGCCGCCGAAGATCAGGGTCGTCAGGTACAGGAAGCTGCTGAGCTGCAGCAGCGCGCCGAGGACCAGGAAGGACACGGCCGGGTACGCGTACGACGGGTCGACGAACTGCACGAAGAAGGAGATCAGGAAGAGGATCGCCTTCGGGTTGAACAGGCTGATGATCAGCGCGCGGCGGTACGGGTTCTCCCCGGAGCCGGCCGCCGTCTCCGCCGGCTCCTCCCCGAGCGCCTCGCCGCGCGCACGCCACATCGCCCATGCCGCCCGCAGCATGCCGATCGCCATCCAGGTCAGATAGCCGGCGCCCGCGTACTTCACGATCATGAACAGCAGCGGAGTCGTCTGGAGCAGCGAGGCCGCGCCGAGCGCGGCGAGCGTCATCAGGACCGTGTCGCCGGTGAAGACGCCGGCCGCGGCCTCGTATCCGGTCCGGGTGCCCTTGCGGGCGGCGACGGACAGCACGTACAGCGAGTTCGGCCCCGGCAGAAGGATGATGAGCACGAGCCCGGCGAGATAGGTCGGCAGATCGGTGACACCCAGCATGAGGCGGAGTGTCGCACGAGGGTGCGGCACTCCGCCTGCGAGTTTCGTATGCCGGAACCCGGTCCCCCGAGCGCGTCAGCCGTGCCGCCACCGCCGCCACTCCGCCCGGGGTCGCCCGTGCGGGGTGCCCGGGCTCAGAACACGTCGCTCGGCACGTACGTGCCCCACACCTCCCGCAGCGCGTTGCACACCTCGCCGACCGTGGCCCGCGCCCTGAGCGCCTCCTTCATCGGGTAGAGCACGTTGTCCGTGCCCTCGGCGGCCTTCTTCAGCGCGGCGAGGGCCTCGTCGACCGCGCCCTGATCGCGCTCGGCGCGCAGCCTCGCGAGCCGCTCGGCCTGCTGGGCCTCGATCGCCGGGTCGACGCGGAGCGGCTCGTAGGGCTCCTCGGCGTCGAGCATGAAGCGGTTGACGCCGACGACGACGCGCTCGCCCGAGTCGGTCTCCTGCGCGATGCGGTAGGCACTGCGCTCGATCTCGTTCTTCTGGAAGCCGCGCTCGATGGCGTTGACGGCGCCGCCCAGGTCCTCGACGCGCTGCATGAGGGCCACGGCCGCCGCTTCGACGTCGTCCGTCATCTTCTCGACCACGTACGAGCCGGCGAACGGGTCGACGGTGGCGGTCACGTCCGTCTCGTACGCGAGGACCTGCTGCGTGCGCAGCGCGAGGCGGGCGCTCTTGTCGGTCGGCAGGGCGATGGCCTCGTCGAAGGAGTTGGTGTGCAGCGACTGCGTGCCGCCCAGGACCGCCGCGAGACCCTGCACCGCGACGCGGACCAGGTTCACCTCCGGCTGCTGGGCGGTGAGCTGCACACCGGCCGTCTGCGTGTGGAAGCGCAGCATCAGCGACTTCGGGTTCTTCGCGCCGAACTCCTCCTTCATCACCCGCGCCCAGATGCGGCGGGCTGCCCGGAACTTGGCGACCTCTTCGAGGATCGTCGTCCGCGCGACGAAGAAGAACGACAGGCGGGGCGCGAAGTCGTCGACGTCCATGCCCGCGGCAACAGCGGTACGGACGTACTCGATGCCGTCGGCGAGGGTGAACGCGATCTCCTGCGCGGGCGAGGCACCGGCCTCCGCCATGTGGTAACCGGAGATCGAGATGGTGTTCCACTTCGGGATCTCGGCCTTGCAGTACTTGAAGATGTCGGCGATCAGCCGCAGCGAGGGCTTCGGCGGGAAGATGTACGTGCCGCGGGCGATGTACTCCTTGAGCACGTCGTTCTGGATCGTGCCGGTCAGCTTGTCGGCCGGGACGCCCTGCTCCTCGCCCACCAGTTGGTACAGCAGGAGGAGCAGCGCGGCCGGGGCGTTGATCGTCATCGACGTGGAGACCTTGTCCAGCGGGATCCCGCCGAACAGCACGCGCATGTCGTCGATCGAGTCGATCGCGACGCCGACCTTGCCGACCTCGCCGTGCGCGATGGGGGCGTCGGAGTCGTGGCCCATCTGGGTCGGCAGGTCGAAGGCGACGGACAGGCCCATCGTGCCGTGGGCGATGAGCTCCTTGTAGCGGGCGTTGGACTCGACGGCCGTGCCGAAGCCCGCGTACTGGCGCATCGTCCAGGGCCGACCGGTGTACATCGTCGGGTAGACGCCGCGTGTGAAGGGGTACGCACCGGGCTCGCCCAGCTTCTCGGCCGGGTCCCAGCCCGCCAGGTCCGCCGGTCCGTAGACCGGCTCGATGGGCAGTCCCGACTCGGACTCGCGCGCCATGTGACTGTGCCTCCCGCTAGAACTTCCTGAGCTGCCGGCTTTTCGTTGCTACTGACTGGTAACGACCTTCGGACGGACTGTAGCGGTGCGGCGGGCGGCGGGTGGAGGGCCCCGCGCTGGGACCTTCCTCACAGCCCGCTGTGTCGTCCTCGTCCCCCAACTGTTACCCCCATGATGCGCGGGATCGCGCAACCGGGCGGGAGGTGGATCTGTCTCACCAGGCACAAGACAAAGAGGGCGATCACGCTCAGGGGGGCGATCATGCTCAGGAACGACGTTGCGGTCAGAACGCTCGCGGCGGCGGCCGCTATGGCCGTGGCCGTGGTGACGGCCGGCTGCACTGCTCAGGCCGCGACCAAGGAGCGGCAGGCCACCGCCACGCCGAGTGCGTCGCCCACGACCGCCGCACCGTCGGCGACGACGACGCCCGAGCCGTCGACGACGCCCTCGGCGTCGGCCGGCACCTCGGCTCCGGCGCCGAAGATCCTCATGGCCGCGGGCGCCAAGGGCGAGCAGGTGCGCGAACTGCAGGCCCGGCTCGCGCAGATCGGCTGGTTCGACGACAGGCCCACCGGGACGTACGGACCGGTCACCACCACGGCGGTCAAGGGCTTCCAGGGCAAGCGCGGGCTGCCCGCCAGCGGCAGCACGGACGAGGTCACCTGGCAGAAGCTGCTCGGCATGACCACCGAGCCGACCCGCGACGAGCTGGACGGCAAGGAGGTCGAGAAGCCGAAGGCGAAGCCGGACGCGCGGTGCATGACGGGCCGCGTGATGTGCATCAGCAAGACCACCCGGACGCTGTCCTGGATGATCGACGGCAAGGTCCTGTCGACGATGGACGTCCGCTTCGGCTCGCAGTACACGCCGACCCGCGAGGGCACGTTCACCGTGGGCTGGAAGTCCCGGGACCACGTGTCGACGATCTACCACACGCCCATGCCGTACGCGATGTTCTTCAGCGGCGGCCAGGCCGTCCACTACTCGTCCGACTTCGCGGCCCGCGGCTACAACGGCGCCTCGCACGGCTGCGTCAACGTCCGGGACAAGGGCATGATCGCGGCGCTGTTCGACCAGGTGCGCACGGGCGACAAGGTCGTCATCTACTGGTGAGCCGCCTCGCACGGACGAGGGCTTCCGGCGGAAGAAGATCCGGAGACGACCGGAGAGGATCCGGAGCAGGAGAGAGGGCGCGGGCGGGACCGGGGGAACGTGTCCCGCCCGCGCCATGTGCGCTGAGCCGTGGGTACGGGGGGAACCCCGGCTCTTCGCGCGGCCGATGACCAGTCGGCTCACTTCTTACTGCGCCATCGGCCGGAAAAACGTCACACCGCCTCCGCGCGGGCGAAAAACCGCAGGTCACAGGAGGCTGCTGGCCAGGCCGGCCGGGGCGTCACCGGGCGCGGAAGCGGTCGGGATCACGGTGGCCGACGGGTCCTCGGGGAGGACCGTCCAGGAGACGGGCGGGATCTCGACGGGATCGGCGTCCTCGGAGCCGGTGCCGCCGGACTGCTCGCCGCCCGCGTCACGGTCGCCGTCGCCCTTGCCGTCCCCGTCGCCGGAGCCGTCGTCCTTGTTTGCGCCTTCGCCGGCGCCGTCGCCCTTGCCGTCGCCGGCCTTCTCGGGGCCGAGCAGGCGGTCGCAGAACCGCTTCACGCCGTCCGCGCCCTTCGCCAGCTCCTCCAGGCGCTGCTTGCGCTCCGCGGCGAGGGTGCCGTTGCGGTAGTCCTTGCACGCCTCGACGGAGTCGCGCAGCTCCGCCTCGCTGCCGGCGCCCCCCGCGCCCGGCGTCGCCCAGCCGCCGTCACCCGGACTGCCGGAGCCGGTGCCGTCGGTCCCGTAGGACGGACCGGTGGATCCGCCGCTGAGCGACGGCGATGCCGGGGGCGTGGTGACGCCGGGAGGCGAGGACGTGCCGCCGGTGGCACCCGGCGTCTCGGACCCGAGGGGGCCGGGCGTCTCGGCGGCCGAGACGGAGGAGGCGGGCAGCGGGCGCTCGTCGCCGCCGAAGGGTGTGGGCAGGACGCCCGTACCGGCCGCGACCGCCACCCCGCCGAGCGCGAAGGCGGCCACCGCGGCGGCGAGCCCGACGCGTACGGGGCGGCCGAAGCGCAGCCCGGAGACCGGCACGGCGGGTCGCTTCACCCGTACCGTGCCGAGGAAGTCACCCGCGGGTGCCGCCGCATCGGCCCTGGCCTTGCGGAACGCGGCCATGGCGGCCGCCTCGCCGGGCAGCTCGCCGTCGTCGTGGCGATATCCGGGATCGGCGGCGCCGCCCAGGACCTCGAAGAGCCGTGCGGCCTGCATACGGGCGTGTTCGTCGTGGGCCTCGACAGACTCGCCGCGCAGCAACCGCTCCGCCGCGTCCCTGTCAAGCCACTCGTACCGCTCGTCGGCCATCACATGTCCTTCTGCGTCCGCGAACGGGAATGCGTCACACCGGCCGGCGCTGTCGCGCCACGCCGACGGCCACGCTGCGGGGGCACTCCGTCGAGATCCGGAGGGGATCCTTCCTCCGACGCACCGGCCGAACGACCGTCGGCGACCTGCGGTTTCGCTCCGGCCTCACCGAAATCGCCGCCCTCGTGCAGCAGTTCGGCGAGCCGCTTGAGACCGCGGTGCGCGGCGGTGCGCACGGCACCGGGGCGCTTGCCGAGCGTCTGCGCGGCACTCTTCGCGTCGAGCCCGACGACGACCCTGAGGACGACGGCCTCGGCCTGGTCCTGCGGCAGCTGGGCGATCAGTGCCATGGTGCTGTTGGTGGTGATCGACTCCAGCGCCTCGGCGACGGTGTCGGAGTCGGCGGGCTTGCCCGTCAGCTCCGTCTCGTCGCCGCCGACGGCGGGCCTGCGGCCGCGCATCCGTATGTGGTCCAGCGCGCGGTTGCGGGCGATACGGGCTGCCCACCCCCGGAACCGGTCGGCGTCGCCGGTGAAGCGGTCGAGATCGCGTGCGATCTGCAGCCACGCCTCCGACGCGACGTCCTCGGCGTCCGTCTCACCGACGAGCGTGCGCACATAGCCGATCAGCCGCGGGTGCACGGTGCGGTACACAGTCCGGAAGGCGCCTTCGTCCCCGTCCTGAGCCGCGAGCACCGCGGCGGTCAACTCCGCGTCGTCCCCCAGCACTACCTCAACCTGTCTGAATCGCAGCTGGTCACCACTGCCGCGCCACCCTGCGCGAACCAGCACGCTACGTCGTCGTCCGGGTGCACGTCCATGCCTAGTACAAGCGGCAACAACCTAACAATGCAGCGCGCTGTGACAGAAAACGCACGCACGGCGCTGAGAGTAGTGCGGGGTACCACTGCGACCCCGCCCGAAGCGACGACCGGGGCCTCTCCTGTGGGGGGTGGCGGCCCCGGTCGTCCTTCTTTTCGCCCCTGCCCGGGGTTCTCGACGCGATGGCCGGGGCCGCGATCCGTAATCGATTCGATACGCAAGGCGGCGCCCACCACGCCGCGCGCCCACGCATTCCTCACACATCGGCCACGTGCTCAACACGCTCTGCGCGTCGGGCGAGCGCCGCGTCCGCCCCGATCCGGATGTGTCCGCCCCGCCGATATGGTCTCCGCATGACACAGGAGTTCGACCTCGTCCGGTCGCTGGCCGCGGCCGTCGACGACCGCGGCGCCGCATGGGAGTTCGTCCGGGGCTTCGCGGCCGACTGGACGACCGAGCCGCTCGGAACCGGCGACGGGTGGTCCGAGGGGGACCTCGCCGCCGCGGAGGAGCGGCTCGGGCTGCGGCTGCCCGCCGCGCTGCGTGAGGCGTACGCCCTCCTCGGCCGGCGTGAGGACCTCACCGGCAATCACGACACGCTGCGCGCCCCGCAGGAGCTCGAGGTCGACGAGGCGGGCGAGGCGCTCGTCTTCCGCGACGAGAACCAGGGCGCCGCGCGCTGGGGCATCCTGCTCGCGGACCTGGCCCAGGAGGACCCGGCCGTGCGCATACGGCCCGACCTGGCCGACAAGAGCAGGGAGAAGTGGGAGGACTGGCTGGCCCGGACCTCCCTCGCCTTCGTGGAGATCGTGCTGTCGGAGTCGCTGCACGCGCCCGACGATCTCGTGGACGTCCTGGACGGGCTGGACGAGCAGGATGCCGAGGAGCTCGAACAGCACGGTGTCAGGCTGCCGTTCCCGCCGTATCCCCCAGGGGAGGAGCCGGGCACCCGCTGGTTCCTGCGCGACGACGTGCTGCTGCGTGAAGACGCCGGGGCCTGGCTCATGGCCCGGGGCCGTACGGAGAAGGTGCTGGACGCGGTCCGGGAGGCGATACCGGGCGACTGGCTGAACGGACAGCGGCGGGGCGGGATCTGAGCGGGGCGCGGCTCGCGGAGCCGCGCCCCGGCATGCGTCAGCCGATCGCGATCCGCGGGTTCGCCGACGGCTTGACCCACCCCATGAACCGGTCCATCGTCGCGCGCGGCACCGACACACAGCCGGCCGTCGCGCCCTTGCCGTTGACGTGCAGGAAGATGCCCGCGCCGCGGCCCGGGACGGCCGGCCAGCGGTTGAAGTTGATGACCAGCGCCTTGGCGTACTGCGTCGGGTAGTTGATGAGGTGCTCGCTGCCGCGCTCACCGGACTCGGTGAGCGGGAAGTCCGCGCCCTCGGCCGTGTGCATCTGGTTGTAGTACTTCGACTCGGGGTCCTGCACCCACCAGTGGCTGTCGTTCACCTTCGTGTACGGCATCGCGGTGCCGCTCGACTCGACGCCGAAGCCCTCGGTGATGGTGTACGTGCCGGTCGGCGTGGTGTACGTGCTCTGCCTGCGCGTGGCCCCGTCGGTCACGCCGTTCGACCCGACCCGGCCCGCGCTCGTGGAGAACTGCGCCTTCCAGCCCGCCGAACCCTTCTGCCACGCGGTGACGGTGGCGTACGAGCCGCTGGCCTTCACCGTGATGATCTGGGTCGCGTTGCCCACGTTCACGGGCACGGGGAAGTCGGGCGCGGAGGGCGCGGTCGTCTGCTCACCGGATCCGCTGCCCGAGCCGCCCTTGGCGCCCGAGGCCGTCGCCGTGGGGGTCGCACTGCCGGACGCCTTGGCGGAGGCGGACGCGGAGGCCGAGGGCGACGCCGAGGCCGACGCGGAGGCGGAGACCGAGGGGGACGGGCTCGCCGACGCGGACGCGTCCTTCGACTCGTGCTCCCCCTGGCTCGCACCGGGCGCGACGGAGGAAGCGGAACCGGCCGGCTCCTGGTCCCCGCACGCGGACAGCAGGGACATCGCGCCGACCACGGCGAACACGGACGCATACCTACGGGAAGAACGCAGCACGAAATGATCCTTGGCTCGTCGGAACGGCGCGGCAGCGGACGGGCCGCGCCCGTCAAGGCGGCCGGTTATACCCGGCCGTGGCCTCTCAACGCCAGGCCGCGGACAATCCGGGCAGGAGTGAGCGCCGTTGTCAGCGCCCCAGGATACGTTCCCGGATCATGAGCTACCACATGCACCTGCGCGCCACGGAGGAATCCGCGCTCGACGGGCGGGACTTCGCCTGGCTGCTGGACTTCATGAGTGCGGCGTGGGACTGGGACGTGCGCCGGGCCGAGTACGCCGCCGGCGTCGCGACATCCGTCGAGAAGGACTTCGACACCGTCCACGACCTGTGCCGGGCGGGCGCGGACCTGCCCGCGGGAGCCGGCGGAGCCTGGGAACTGCCGGTCTTCGGCGGCCACGTGGTGCACGACCCGGCCGACGGCCAACCGCCGTTCGCCCTGCTGACCGCCGCCGGGACGCGAAGGGCGGCGGCGTTCCTCACGGACGTGCCGTTCGAGGCCCTGTGGGAATCCGCCGGTCCCAGGATCGAGGCCTGGTTCGGCCCAGGCTGGGACGAGGGCGAGGTCCAAGACATCTACGCCGGGCACCACAGGGACCTGCGCGCGTTCTACGGCCGGGCGGCCGGGGCGGGGCAGGCGGTCGTGAAGGCGTTCTGGTACTGAGACGCCTCGACCGCGCCACGGAGAACGGGAAGCCGGAACGGCGCCCGAGCCTCAGTGCACGTCGAACTCGACACCGTGCCGGATGTCCGCGGTGCACCGGAACACCCGGAGGTCGCCCCACCTGCCGATCGTGATGATCGCGTCGACGGACGGCCTGGTCGAGTAGGGCAGCATGGCGGGATCCTAGGGTGCCCGCAGGCCCACCCGAGGAGGGCCTTCGCGTCGGCCAGTAGCGGCCGCGACCGGCGCAGGCAGTACAACGGCCGTCGCGGGCAGGCCGTCGCCGTCCCGTGCGGTCAGCACACTGAAGCCCGCGTCGGGGAAGACCAGTTCCGCTTCCCGGTCGAGCACGCGCAGCCCCCGCTCTCCCGTCAGGGGAACGGTCTCCACGTCAGCGCACGCCCGCCGGGAGCTCGATCTTCCCCTCGTACGTGCCCTGGTTCTCCTCGGTGACCCGCTGCTCGAAGGCGATGTCCTGGCCGTTGTACGGAACCAGGAAGCCGAAGTCGAGGCGGTGGCTCTTGATCCGGTACGTCTTCGCGTCCAGCACCAGCACCTCCTCCAGGCCGGAGAGCGTCAACTGCCCGTCCTGGACGGGGATGCCCGCCTTGCGGAGCTGGGCGGCCGTGGGGTCGAACTCCCGCTTCGCCTTCTTCGCCCACGCCCGGCCCTGGACGGCGCTCAGCTTCTGCCTGCCGCTCACGACACGGAGTTCGACCGTGCCGCCGCCGTCCGTCTCGGTCACCTTCACGTCGCCGCCGGCGGCCTGCGCGTAGATCCGGAACTCCTGGACGACCGCGACCGGGTCCTCGGCCTTGTTCCGCATCTCGGGGTCGGCCGGGGAGACGGCCTTCCAGGCGGCCCCGCCCTCCTTCAGGTACCCCTTCTCGCCGACGACATAGAGCTCCTCGCTCTTCTTCGTCCCCTTGCTGCTGGTGCTGACACCCTGCGTGTGCAGCGCCGCAGGCTTCATGCCGCGCCGGACCGTGCCCTCGTAGGTGGCGGAGCTCTGCTGCCCCTGGAGCGTCAGGCCCTCCTCGCCCTCCACGGAGAACGTCCAGCCGCTCTCGTCCCTCATGGCCTTCTCGGCGAGGTCCAGGTAGTCCTCGGGGGACTCGGGCGCGGCGGGCGGTGCGGCCGCCGGGTCGGACTGCTTGGCCTCGGGACTGTCCACCGCGGCCGGCTCCGCCGCCCCGCCGTCCTGCGTCGTGCCGCAGGCGGCCAGCGAGAGCGCGAGCGGAAGAACGAGCGCGGCGGCGTATCCGAGTCGAGTTCGCATGGAGCGGTTCCTTACGTCACGGCGGGGCGGGCGCGCGGACTGTACAGCAGCGATGCCCCTGTGATCACGCCACCGGTCATTCTTCGCATACCGCCGGGCCCACCAGCCCGTCCTCCGGCCCGGGCTCGTGGCTCTCGAACCAGTGGATGTCGAAGTAACGAGCCGTCGAGAACGGGTGCTCCCGCTCGGTGAGCATGCGGCGGACGAACTCGGCGGTCGTCCCGTCGAACCGCACCCAGGAGTCGGGGATGTCCTCCGTCACGAGGACCGGCCACGTGTCCGGGTCGGGTCCCTCGGTGAGCCAGTAGAACTGGGCCTGCTCCGATGTCCCCCACCTCAGCAGCCCGCCGGGCGCCGGGTACACCTCGTACGGCTCCCACAGCCGGCCACCGTGCGTCCGGGCCCACTCCCCCAGCCACTCGGTGTGCCGGACGATGTCCCCGCTCTCGGACGAGGCGTCCGGGATCTGGAGCTGGAGGAACCCGTCGAAGGCGCCGGCCCCGAAGATCTCGACCAGCCGCTTGTAGTCGCCGGGCAGCGCGGTCCCGAGCCGGGCCTCGACCCCTGCCCAGTCGACCGTGCGCACACGGCTCGTGTCCCACCCCGTGACGGCGACGACCCCCTCCACCCAGGAGGTCTCGTCCGCCATGTCCGCGGCCGGGTCCTCCCGTTCCGCGACCAGCACCACGAGCCGGACGCCGTCACCGCCCCCGTCGGTACGCGCGACGCCGCAGCCGATCCAACTCCCCCCGTACGCCCAGCCGCGCATCTCCACGATCCGGTCGCCGAACGGGGCAAGAAGCGGAAGCCCGGTCCGCACGGTCACGGTCGGGTCGGCGTGCCCGCCCATGGCGAGGTTGCGCTGCTGCCCGTACCGCCCGCCGAGCGCCTCCTGGAGCGCGGCGAGACCGATCTCCGCCGACGGCGACAGACACACGTGCCCCGCCGGGTGCCCCGTCCTCTGGCACACGAGGTCGCCCGCACCGGGGGCGGCGGTCAGCCGGTGGACCACCGAAAGCAGGTCGTCCCGGCCGAGTGCCTCTCCTTCATCCATGCCGTCAAGTGAAGCTGACGGCACCGACATCGACCTCGGCGGAGCAGGCGATGACATCGATCGGGGTGCCGACCAGCCCAGACCTGCTCCCACCTGGATACCCGGTCACGACGGCGGCCCCCTCGCTCACCGCCCGAACTCCTCGACGAGAGGCTGTTCCGGCCCGGGCACCTCTACCACCCGCACCCATGACGAGGAGGGCGGGGAGCTGCTGTCCGGCGCGGACCTCGACGACTGCCACGTCGCCAGCTCGCACCACACGGTCTTGCTGCCGGGCCCCTGTTCCACACCCCACCGCAGGGTCAGCGCGTCGAGCAGCGCAAGACCCCGGCCCGACTCGTCGTCATCGGCGGCCTCGCACAGGACGGGCAGGGCACGCGGGTCGGGGTCCGTGACCTCCAGGCGCGTACGGCCCTGCTCACAGCCCACCCGAACGGTCACGGGCACGCCCTCACCGAGATGCCGGACGACGTTCGTCAGCAACTCGCTCGCGCACAGCTGGAGATCGGCGCAGGGACCGCCCATGTACGCCCGCAGGGAGCTGCGCACCCCGGCAACGGCCTTCGGGGTGGCGAGCAGCTCCAGCGTCAGGGGCCGTCGCATCACGCCACCCCCTTGCGGAGGGCGGCGACCAGCGCGCGGGCCGTCAGCAGGTTGCAGTTGCCGAGCGCGACGAGCGGCCGGTTCGGGTAGCGAGCGGCGAAGGTCGGCAGGTCGACGCCGAGGGACGGCAGCGTGATGCCGTGTGCGGCGAGGGCGGCCCTCAGTTCCTCGGCGCAGGTCTGGGCGTCGGGCTGGTCGTGCATGGGTCACACCTTCCAGTGCGCTCTGTGACGAATCACTCACACACTGCCCACCATGCGCGTAGGTTGAAAAGTGTTCAGGCTTCCGGCTCTGAACTGCACGGATGCACGGCGCAGTTGGTACGGGCCGGGGAACGCCGGGAACCGGGCGGTAAACGGCACCAGGGACGGTGGACGATGGGGCAGCGCAAGGACATCGACGGCTCGGCGAGCGTCCCGACCTTCTACGGCAGCGAGTTGCGCTGGAAACGGGAGGAGGCGGGCCTGACCCTCCAGCAACTGGTCGAGGGCAGCTTCTACGGCCCCAGCCACCTCAGCGAGATCGAACGCGGCACGCGCCGGATGCCGGCGGAACTGGCCGAGCACGTCGACACCGTGCTCGGCACGGACGGCTTCTTCAAGCGCCGCTGCGAGGACGTGCGGAAGGCGAAGCGGCGGGGTCACGCGAGCTACTTCGAACGGGTGCTGGAGGCGGAGAAGCACGCGGAGACCATCGAGGAGTGGTGTCCGACCCTGATCCCGGGGCTGTTGCAGACGGACGCATACGCGCGGGCGGTCGTGCGGTCGGCGCACCCGTTGGCCCCCGACGAGGAGGTGGAGGAAAAGGTCAGCGCCCGGATGGCGCGGGCCCACCTCTTCGAGGACGACCACAAGACCCCGGAGTATTGGGCGATCCTGCCCGAGTCCCTGCTGCGCCAGCCGATCCTCCCGCCGGAGAAGACGGCCGAGCAGTGGGAACGCATCGCGGCTCTGGCGCGCCGCCGTCGGATCGTTCCCCAGATCCTTCCGGCGAACTGCGGACCGCATCCCCTCATGATGGGCATGGCCAAGGTCATGGCCTTTGTCGATGCCCCGCCGCTGGTCTACTTGGAGTCTCAGTACAGCGGGGACACAGTCGATGATCCGGCCCTCGTGAAGCAGTACCGCAAGGCATACGATCGGCTCAGGGCCGCCGCACTGCCGCCGGAGGCGTCCCTCGCCCTGATCGAGCAAGCGGCTGAGGATGACCGACATGGCAAGCAACGGGATTGACTTGAGCACCGCTGCATGGCGCAAGAGCACCTACAGCAACGGTGACGGCGGGGACTGCGTCGAGGTCGCCGAGGCTTTCCCCGGCGCCGCCCAGTGGCGCAAGAGCACGTACAGCAACGGCAGCGGCGGCGACTGCGTCGAGGTGTGCGACGCCCACACAGGCGTCGTCCCCGTCCGCGACTCCAAGGTCCCGAGCGGCCCGGTCCTCACCGTCCCGGCCCCGGCCTGGACGTCGTTCGTCAGCGCCTTGAAAGACAGGGCCGTCGGGACTGCGTAAGCCGAGGGCAGGTCAGCCGAGGGGCTGGAAGAAGGGACCCTCCGGAGCGAAGGTGCGCGAGCAGACGCCCACGTCCTCGCCCCTCAGATACGCCAGCATCCAGTCGCCGAACGACATGGCGTACTCCAGGAACTCCCCTTCGTCGCTCTCGTAGACGAAGACCGACCATGCCTCGGACGCGTCCTTGGGGACCCGGAAGAACATGGTCTCCCCCGATGCGGCAGACCCCCAGGGGAACAGCTCCCCCGGGGCCGTACCCACCGGCTGGGTGACCATGTCCTCCGGCGCGTGCGCCCAGGCCTCCATGTCCGACCTGATCAGCTGTCCGAGGTTTCCTCGCGCCACACTCGGATGAGTCGTGTGCACCTGATTGTTGATCCGCACCGGCCCGTAGGCGTCGCAGAACTCACGGAAGTCGTCCGGAAACACGATCCCGAGCTCTGCCTCGAGCCGGTGCCAGGGAGCCGGGTCGGACCACCCGAACCGCGGATCACCCAGCAGCGCCCTGATGTCCTCAAGACTGGCCATGCTTCGCTCCCGTCGATGGTGTTCCGCGATCGGGCGGGCCGGGCCCGCGCCGATGCGTACTACCTGCCGGCGCTGATCGCGTACGCCACGATCGCGGTCGCCGCGGTCGTGAAGAGGACGACGACCAGCCGAGCCGTCCAGTTGTCCTGCTCGATCGCCATCTGGATCGTTCGCCAGAACTGACTTCCCATGACGCCCCCATGGCATCGTGCGGTCTGTTTCCGCGCGATGACCAGTCGGCTCACCCGCTACTGCGCCCAGACCCGGAAAAACGTCACACACGCAGGCGGAGCACCGCCACCGCCTGACGTCTTCGACTCCGGTCGCCTACGGCCGCGCCGTGTCCAAGTGGCCTTCGAGGACCGTGTGGGTGATCAGGGGACGGCCCCCACAGGGTGAGCAGTTCGTTGGCGAGGGCCATGATCGGGAGCGGGTGCCGACGGCCCTGCACCTCGATGGCAGCGGCGGACAGACCGCGCGGAACGGCGTCGGCGTCGAGCAGGACGCGCCACTCCTCGGGCGCGAGGTCCAGGTACTCGAGACCGGTCAGCTGGGCGTCTCCAGCGGGTCGGCAAGCGTACCCGGGTAGGCGCTGAGGTCAGGGCGCCCCGGTACGGAGACGCCCGCGATGGCGTGATCACGACGGCACGGTATCTTCCTCTCGCGGCGCGTCGAGCGTCTCTCCGCGCCGCATCAGGGAGGGAAGAATGCGCGTATCTCTGCTTCGGCGCCTGGCCGCGATGGCCACGACGCTGGGGCTCACCTCGCTCGGGCTCCTCGGCGCGGGCGCGGCGCCCGCACAGGCCGCGATCAGCGACTGCCCGTCGGGCTATTTCTGTGCCTGGAAGAGCGACAACGGCACAGGCACCATGTTCAAGACGAACACGAACAAGGCGACGCTCGGGACCTGGGACAACACGTTCCAGACCGTCGTGAACCACACCTCCAAGTTCGTCTGCCTGCACCAGGACCCGAACTACGGCCAGGCCGGCGGCGTCGACATCTGGGCACCCGACCCCGCGGGAACCGAATGGGGCCACTCGGCTCCGTCCATCAGCTCGGTGAGGTTCGTCCCCACCGAGCGGGAGTGCATCCTCCCGCCCTACCCGCAGTGGTACGCCACGACCGCGCCCCAGGCGGCGGGCTTCGGTGACATGAACGCCGACCTCCGGGCCGACGTCCTCGTCCGGGACAAGGCGGGCCGTCTGTGGTTCCTGCCCGGCGACGGCACCGGGAGGCTGGTCGGCACCGGCGGCTGGAACGCCATGAACGCCCTGGCCCGGCACGGCGACTTCAGCGGTGACGGCCGCGAGGACGTGATCGCCCGCGAGGCGTCCACCGGGAAGCTGTGGCTGTACCCGGGTGCCGGCACCGGCAGCCTCGGTACGCGCAAGCTCATGGGCACCGGCGGCTGGAACGCCATGAGCCGGATCGTCGCCTACGGAGACCTCTCCGGCGACGGCCGCTCGGACGTGCTGGCCGTCGAGAAGTCCACGGGCAAGCTGTGGCTGTACCCCGGCACGGGCGCCAGCACCCTCGGTGCGCGCAAGCTCATCGGCACCAGCGGCTGGAACGGCATGAACGCCCTGGTCGGGGCCGGTGACATGAACAGTGACGGCCGCCCCGACCTGATCGCGCGCCAGGCCTCCACCGGCTACCTGTACCTGTACCCGGGCAGGACCGGGGCTCTCGGGTCCCGTGTACTGATCGGCAACGGCGGCTGGAACGTCATGGACACGCTCCTGGGCCTGGGCGATGTCACCGGCGACGGCCACAGCGACCTCGTCACCTCCACCAAGAGCAGCTATGTCGGCGAATCGTGTCGTGGCGTCGGCTGCCAGCTGGTGTACCCGGGCCGCGGCACCGGCGCGCTGGCACCGCGCGTGGAGACGGGCGACGACTGGTGGAACCTGAACGGCTTCCTCTGATCCAACGGCTCCTCCAGGGAAAGGGCCTCCGCTTCCGGGCGGAGGCCCTTTCGTCATGCGCGGGCCAGGCCGCGCCTCGGCCGGCCGCGTCCTAGTCGCCCGAGTAGCCGAAGAAGCCCAGGCGGGTCGGCTCCGGCTCGTCACCGCCGTGCCGTTCCTCGAAGACATGCCATCGCGCGCCCCTCCCGGTGACCTGTGAGACCGGCACGACCTTAGAGATGGGCACTGACAGCCGTCCTGCGTCCCGCCGTTCACGGAACATGCGGCGCGACGAACGGGCTCGGCACCTGCGTCCAGACGACCACCAATGAGCCCCAGGTGCACGAGACACAGCACCCAGGCGCTGCGCCACCTGCGCGCCACGGCCGCCGTGGCGGCGAGAAACACCGCCGACAGGACCAGACAGAAGAAGGCGCCGGCGGCCGTGTCCGGGTCGCTCGTCGGGGTCGTCTCGACGCCTACGGCAGGAAGGGCGAGGGCCAGCATGCACAGCGCCACGGCGTACAGACCCACTGCGCAGACCCCCGCGCAGCCACAAGCGCGCTCTCCCGCCCAAAGACGCAGGCCGAGCGGCTGTACGGGGCGGGCGCGCTGATGGACGACGGGCCTGGGGAACGAGAACGCCTCTACCTCCACGATCGCGCTTGCATAATGCAAGCAATGCGACTATTTTTGTTGCATGGCCACTCTCTATGTACGGGACCTGCCCGAGGAAGTCATCACGGAGCTGAAGGTACGGGCGGCCCGCAGCCACCAGTCGCTACAGGCGTACGCTCGGTCCCTCCTCGAACAGGAGGCGGCCACCCCCGCCCTCGAAGACGTGGTGGCCCGCATCCGCGAACGCGCCACAGCACGCCTTTCCACGGACGAGGTGCTCCAGGAGATCGACGGCGGAAGGCGTCACGAGTGATCGCCATCGACGCGGGGGCGCTGGTGATGCTGCTGGCCGACGCGGGACCTGTGGGAGAAGCGCTGCGCGACCGCGTCCAGGGCGAGCGACTGCTCGCTCCCTACCTGGTCGACATCGAGGTGACGTCGGCACTGCTGGGACGCCATCGCGGTGGCAAGCTGACGGACCAAGAGCTGGAAGACGCACTTGCCGCGTTCGACGACCTGCCGATCCGACGCCTTGAGCACGTACCTTTGCTGCCCCGGGTGCGAGATCTCTTCGCCAACCTGTCTGCTTACGACGCCACTTACGTGGCTCTGGCCGAAGGGTTCGACGTGCCGCTCGTGACCAGCGACGGGCGGATCAAGGACGGCGCGCGGGCGAAGCAGGCGAAGTGCGCGGTCGAGGTGTTCAACGAGAGGACGCTGCCCCGGGCAGAGAGCGGCTGAACCACCCCACCACCTCCGCCACAGACTTCAGGAACGGAACCCTGATGTCTCGTCCCAAGGTATTCCGTGCCATTCCGTCAAGGCGTAAGCCATGAGGCGGTCATTGAACTAGTTGGAGCCGGGTTCATCCAACAGGGGCTTGCCGCAGGTCCTCCGGTAAGAGCCAGGTCTTGAGGGAGCCACGGACAGGGAAAAGCCCCGCCGGAGACCGGCGGGGCTTCCCGTTCCATCACTGTGACGCTAACGATCCCGACCGGCACCGATGCACGGCTGCGACGCGCAACTCACTCGATCACCCGATCGAGTTTGTGGACTCGCGCGCAGGTGCCCGTGTCCGACTCGATGTCCGCGGTCCTCAGTCGATAGACCGCGGGCTCGACGTCCACCAACAGAAGTTCGTCCGCGCGGGCGTCCGTCCCGGGCAGTGCCGCGTCGAACATGGCCAGTCGGCCGTTCACCTGCACGACCGGGCCGTCCTCCCACTCGTTCACGAAATCGATGCCCCCACGCACGACCTCGACGAGTCGAGAATCACTGGGAGCCGCGATCCACTGAACAATGGCATGGAACTCGTCCATATAGGTTGTCGGAGCGGGAATATCGTTGATCGCCAACGCCGGGGAGGGTGCTGACGGCTCTCCGAACGGCACCATCCCGGTGTAGCCATCGACCTCACAGGCGTTGTCGTAGTCGGAATTCGTGTAACCACCCCAGAGGCGCCTCAGCGATTCCTCCACGACGATCACCGGTCCGCCCTCCGACTCAATCCATGCGAGGCCCATGACGTACTTCCTCCTAATATCCGAGTTCCTTGGCGATTCGATCGTAGATCGGCCTCATGATAGGCGCCAACTGCCTCGCCCATCCAGCCTGTTCCCTGCTGCACTTGAGGCACTGCGGATAAAGCCGCTGCGGGAAACCGTCGGGCACCCAAGAACTGATGGGCTGATGGTCAGGAACGTACCCCTTCTTCGAGCCGAAGGGGAAGATGATTCCGCAGGTATGGCACCCGAATCGGCTGCCGATCTCGTTGATCTGGTCCCTTTCCCCGCCCGGAGATTCGTCGAACTTCTGCGACTTGCTCTTCGCCGGGATCGATTCGGCCGCGTAGGGACCGATGGGACAGACGACTTCGGGATCGGACCGGTCCTTCTTCTTCTTGGCATTGTGCACCAGAACCGGCGCATCGCCGGCCATCACGTAGTACGTGTGCTGGCCTTCCACGGTGATGTTGTGGACGCGCTGCGTGCGGTGTGTCTCATCCACTGCTGTGACCTGCGCCCAGACACCGGAAGCCGTCTGGAGCCACATGCCGGGCTCGAGTTCACCCGCATCGGCCCACGTGCCGAAGTCAGGCAGCCAGAAGGGGTGCTCGTCCGTCGCAGTAACGGTGGTGGGCTCGGCGCCACCCTCCTTGCCATCGGGGTCGATGGTGAGAGTGACCAGGTGCTTGACACCATCACCGGTGATGGTGTCGGTCACCTTGCGGGCCTGCAGTTCGCCGGTCTCCGGGTCGGAGGCCACAACGTACTCGCCCTGCTTGAGGTCCTCGATGTTCTTCGTGGACCCGTCGACCATCAGGACCTTGGTGCCAGGCACGAAGCTGTTCTGCGTCGCAGGCTTCTTACAGGACCCCCTCTCGCCGTCCTTGGGCTTGGACTCCTTCTTGTGCTTGGGCTTGGACTTGGGCTGTGCCTTCGTCTCGTCCTGAGGCTTCTTGTGCTTCGGCTTGGCATTGGACGCCTTGTTGCTGCCCTTGATCGCGTCCGCGGCCTTCGCGCCCTTCTTCGCGTACTTGGCCGCCGTCGCCGCCGCGCCGATGCCCGGGATCGCCGCCGCCATCGACAGCGCCGCGTCCTCGTAGTTGCCCTCAGCTGCGTACCACACGCCGTTCGCGACGTCCGCTACCTCACCGATCACCGGCACCATGCCCGCCACGTCCAGGGCCGCGTGGCCCACGTCCGAGAGGGAGATGTCGATGCCGAAGAGGTGGCCGTCGAGCTCCACGAAGGAGATCGGGTTGCCGCCGGCGAACGCGTAGCGGTTGCCCGTGTACGGGTCCGTCGCCAGGCCCATGTCGTCCAGCGCGCCGCCGTACATGTCACGCGTCAGGAACCGGTTGAGGCCCGGGTCGTAGTTCCGGAAGCCCATGTCATAGGTGCCGGAGCCGTCGTCGTGACGTGCCGCGTTGTAGCGGTAGTCGTTGTACTGCTCCTTGTCCGGGTTCGAAGCGTCCGGCTTGTCCGCGCCGGTGAACTGCTTCTCGTCGTCGGAGCCGTACGCCGAATACCCGTACGTCGCCCTGGTGTTGCCGTCGTCCTTGGTGATCGCCTCCACGTCACCCTTGGGGTGGTAGAGGAACTGCGAGTACTCCTTCGTCGCATCCGAGTTGTGCTTGATCTGGGTCAGCTTCTGGCCCCACGGCGAGTACTGGTAGGACTTGGTCGCCTTGCCGGCGACCTCCTCCCGCAGCACCTTCGACTCCATGCCCAGGTACGTGAAGAGCGTCGTCTTCCCGCCCGTCCCGGACGTGGTCTCCTGCGCCGTGCGGTCGAACGCGTCATACACGTACGACGTCGTCTTCGCCGACGCACCCGTGCCCGCCGTGTGCTTGGCGATCCGGTCGAAGCCGTCGTAGGTGTACTTCTCCTGAACCGACCCGTTCGACGACACCGTGTCCAGGCGGCCCAGCGGGTCGTAGTTGTACGTGGACGCGACACCGCCCGCGGACGTCTTCAGCAGACGGTTGCGGTCGTACGTCGACGTAGACGGGACCCCGCCCACCGTCTGCTCGACGATGTTGGAGTTGCCGTCGTACTTGTACGTCTCGGTGCCCGCCGCGTCACCGGTCTTGGTGACCGTCTTGATGCGGTCCTGCGGGTCGTAGGCGAACGTCGAGACGGTGTCCAGGTAGTCCGCCGCGTTGTCGGCGTTCATGACCTTGGACGTGTCCTTGGAGCGGTTCCCGTTCGGGTCGTACTCCAGGTCGTGCGAGGCGACGAGGGTGCCGCCGCTCTTCTTCTCCACCTGCGACTTGACCGCGCCGTTGAGCCAGTACGCGTAGTCGACGGTGTTCCCGTTCGGCTTCGTCTGCTTCAGCGGCTGACCGCGGTCGGTGTAGGTGAAGGTGGTGATCTGCTGGTTGCCCGCCGTCGGCGAGTCCGCGTTCGTGATCTTGTTGATCATGTCGCGGATGTCGTACTCGGCCTTCGACCACGTCACGTCGTGCGTGGTCTCGACCGGGTTGCCGTTGACGTCGTAGGCCAGCGCGGTCGTGTTCTTGACCGTCGTGCCGAGCTTCTCCTCGACCTTCGTGAGCTGGTTGAGCTCGTCGTAGGTCATCGTGTACGCGTCGGCCTTCGCGCCCGGCGAGAGGTCCTTGACCTCGGCCAGCAGGCCGTTGACGTCGTACCGGTAGGTGAAGTCCTTCTTCTCGTTGTCGGTCTCGCCCGTGTTGGAGCGGACGAGCTTCAGACCGTCGGCGACGACCGTGCCGTCGGCCAGGTCGGACAGCGTGACCTTCTGAGTGCCGGACTCCGTGAAGGAGTACGAGCCCAGCGAGACCCACTCACCGGAACGGGTGGTCTGGTTCACCGGCTTGGTGACCTCGCCGCCCGCGTGGGTGATCTTGAACGGGGCGTTGGTCGCCGCGCCGGTCACGTCACCGTGCCGGACGAAGACCTCGTACGTGCCGTCCTGCGGGATGTTGAGCTGCCAGGTGAAGGAATCGAGGCCGAGTCCCTTCGGGTGCGTACGGACGTCGTAGCCCCACTGGCCCATGGCCTGGGAGGCGTTCCAGCTGCCCTGAGTCGCCGTGTTGTTGACGTCGGTGGAGTCGACGACCACGACGTGGTTGCCGACCGGGATGCCGTCGTCGGAACGGGCCTTCTGGTTGCCCGAAGGGTAGAAGTCCCACGTCATCGTGCGCTGCGACGAGCCGCCGGCCGAGGTCAGCGTGTTCTTCGTCTGCTGGCCGAGCGCGTTGTAGTCGTACGACGTGGTGATCTCGAACGGGTCCTTCGCGGACTTCGTCCACCCGTTGTCGTAGTAGGTGTACTGGGTGTCGTTGCGGACCGTCTGCCCCTGCGACGGCGGCGCCGAGACACGCTCCAGCTGGCCCACCGAGTCGTAGAAGAAGAAGGTCTTGTCCGGGGTGCCGTAGTCGGCGTCACCGGAATCGAACGGGCGGAGCTGCTCCTTGACCCGGTTCAGCTCGTCGTAGACCGTCTCGGAGGTGAAGTCGGTCGCGTCGTCCGTGGTCGCGACGCCGCGCGGGCTGATCTCCTTCGTCTGGTTGCCGACCTCGTCGTACTCGAATCGGGTCGTCCGGTAGGTGATGACACCGGAGGCGTCCTTCGAGTACGGGACCTTGATCTCCTTGACCAGGCCGCGCCGGTCGAAGACCGACTCCGTGGTGTTGCCCTCGGCGTCCGTCGCCTTCGGCGAGCGTCCGTCGAGGTCGTACTCGACCGTCGTGAACTTGCCGGCCGCGTCCGTCGTCTTCGTGACCCGGTGGTTCAGGTCATAGGTGTACTTGGTGGTGAAGTCGGCGGTGTCCGCGGTCGCGTTCTTCTTCGGGTCGACGACGGTGACCACGTTGCCGACGTTGTCGTACTCGGTGGAGACCTTGTCGCCCTTGGCGTTGACCACCGAGACGGGCTGGTAGATCTCGTCGTACGTGTAGGTCGTGGTGTAGTCGCCGACCGTGGCCGTCAGGTTGCCCTTGGGCTCGGTGACGGTCTTGACGTTGCCGACCTTGTCGTACGTCGTGGTCGTGCGCCGCTCGGGATCCGTCGTGAGGTCCTTCGGCGCGAGCGAGTCGGTGACCTGGTCGGCCGCGTCGTACACCGAGGACGACTCGGCGCCGCTCGGCGTGAAGACCTTCAGCAGGTTGTTGTTGGCGTCGTACTCGGGCGCCGGGGTGGTGATGTAGACGCCTGCCGCCTGGTCCTTCGGCTGCTTCTGCTCCAGCGGGCGGCCGAAGTAGTCGTAGGACTGGGTGACCTTGGCGCCCTTGGCGTTGATGACCTCCTTGGTGTTGCCGCGCTCGTCGTAGACGAAGTTCGTGGAGTTGTTCAGCGCGTCCGTGATCTTCGTCGGGTAGCCGTGCGGGCCGAAGCCGAAGTACGTGGTGGCGTGGCCGTTCGCGTCGGTCTGCTTGGTGGGCTGGCCGTACGCGTCGTACTCGGTGGTCGCCGTGTAGTCACCGGCGGTCGCCGAGGCGACGCCCTCCGGGTCCGTCACCGACGTCTGGTTGCCGAACTGGTCGTAGCCGAACTCCCAGATGTTCCCGAGCGGCGAGGTCTTGCGCCACAGATCGGCGGAGTAGCCGTCGACCCGCGTCGTGTACTCGAACTTCGTCGCGTTGGCCGGGTAGGAAGCCGGGTTGCAGTAGTCCGTGGGGTTGAACTGCGTCCAGGACTTGGTGACTTCCGCGTCCCACATCCGCAGCGGGTAGCCCGTCTTCGGGTCGTAGCAGGACGCGGTCTTGGCGCCGTTGGCCGCCTCCATGTAGACGACGTTGTTGTCCGCGTCCCAGCTGAGCTTGGTGGTCTGGGACTTGGCGTTCGTCATCTGCACCGGGCGCGCGAAGTCGTCCAGGACGTGGTCCGTGGCGCGCGACTCGGCGTCGGTGACCTTGGTGTCGGTGAACTTGGTGTTCAGGACGTTGGGCTTGTACGCGAAGTTCGTGGCGAAGTTCCGGCGATCAGTGATCGTCTTGGTCCACCAGTGGTACTTCGGGTCGTCGCCCACCTGCGGCGCGTAGTACGCGAGGGAGGTCGCGTTGCCGCGCGGGTCGGTCGCCTTGACCAGCTTGACGTTCTTGTTGCCCTGCGTCGCGTCGTAGGTGAACTTGAAGACCTTCGGCTGCGTCGAGAGCTCACCGTCGATGATCTGACCGAGCAGACCCTTGTCGGTGTAGTAGAAATTGATCTTGCGGCCCGAGACGTCCGTCATGGACTTCACGTGGTCGTAGATCTTGGAGTTGGTCAGATTGGTACCGCTGACCTTCGCGCCCGTGGCGTCGATGTACTGGTAGGACGCGTCGCCCTTCTTGTAGTACTCGACGGTGAGCGACTGCCGGCCGGCCGGGTCCGTGATGTAGGTCAGGAACTTGGTCGGCTTGTTGTTGGACCGGCGCTCTTCGTAGGTGAACGTCTGCGTGTTGCCGTCGTTGTCGACGACCGACGTCATGTAGCCGTCGCAGCCGAACAGGAACCGCGTGCCGTCCGGGCGCGTGAGCGTCCACGCGTCGGGGACCGGGTCGTTGGTCGGCTTGCAGTCCAGACCGGCCTTGGCCGTCAGCTTGAAGTGGACACCCGCGGGGGCCTTCCACACGCTGTTGGTGGCGTCCCAGCGGAAGACGTGCGTGGTGCCGTCGCCGTCGGGGAGCCGGACCTCGGTCGGGTTGGGGTTCGGGTGGAAGTCCAGCGGCGCGCCGAGACGCGTCGGACCGGAGACCTGAGCCGACCAGCCGTGACCCAGGACGGTGTCCGAGGTGTCCAGGCTGTTGTAGGCCAGGCGCGCGAAGGTGTTGAGTCCGCGGCCCGGGTTGTTGATGGCGTTGTACTGCCACACACCGTTGCCGGACGCCAGGTTGTTCATGAAGGTCGACCCGGCACCGGTGTTCTTTCCGGCGTACGAGTAGAACTTCTCCAGACCCAGCGTGTTCGACGTCGGGTCCTCGACCGCCACGTTCTGCTTGAGCGGTGGGATGCCGCCGGTGCCGGCGGAGAGCCAGGTGCCGTCGGCGATCTTGCGGACGTCCCAGCCCAGTACGTACTCGTTGCGCTTGTTGCCGGAGTCGGAGTTGATCGGGGTGGCGACCTTGGCCTGGATGGTGGCGGACTTGCCCGGCAGCAGGGCCGGGATCGCCGTCTTGAGCTGGTTGCCGCCGGTGGTCACGTCCGTGCCGTCGGGAAGCTTCCAGGTGTAGGACAGCTCCCGCTCACCCGCGGCCCACGCCGTGGCGGTGGTGTTGGTGACGGTGAACTCCACCGTGTAGGTGGTGTTCGGCGTCATCCGCGCCGGGGTGGTGGGCGCGTAGTACGTGTCCTCCGTGGTGGAGTCGACGTAGATCACGCGCAGCAGCGGCCGCAGCTGCGGGTCCGGTGCGGCCGAGGACAGGAAGATGGAGCGTTCCTGCGGGCCGGCGGTCGACTCGTCCTTCAGCTTGATCAGGGTGCCCTTGTTGCTGATGGGCGTCTTGACCCAGCCCTGCGTGAGGCTGGTGGCGTCCCACCAGTGGCGGCCCAGGTCGGTGTTGAACGCCGGCACGTAGTCGGAGACGACC